>NZ_JBFAJC010000011.1:0-236834 GCF_040655075.1 Actinoallomurus sp. NPDC050550
CCACCGCGATCGCAAAGCCATTGTCGGTGCGGGTGCCGCCGAGGTAGGTGGAGTACACCAGGGCGGTCCCGGTGGGATTGAGCTTGGTCACGAACGCGTCGAAGGTACCGCCGCCGTATGTGGTCTGGAACGCCCCCGCCGTGACCGGGAAGTTCACCGAATTGGTGGCGCCGGTGACGTAGGCGTTACCGGTGCCGTCCACCGCGATTCCCGGGCCCTGGTCGGTGCGGGTGCCGCCGAGGTAGGTGGAGTACGCCAGGCCGGTCCCGGTGGGATTGAGCTTGGTCACGAACGCGTCGAAGGTACCGCCGCCGTATGTGGTCTGGAACGCTCCCGCCGTGACCGGGAAGTTCACTGAATCGGTGGCGCCGGTGAGGTAGGCGTTGCCTGCGCTGTCCACCGCGATCGCAAAGCCATTGTCGGTGCGGGTGCCACCGAGGTAGGTGGAGTACACCAGGGCGGTCCCGGTGGGATTGAGCTTGGTCACGAACACGTCCGCGCCGCCCGCCAGCATGATCTGAAACGCCCCCGACGTTACCGGGAAGTCCACCGAATTGGTGACGCCGGTGACGTAGGCGTTGCCGGTGCCGTCCACCGCGATCCCAAAGCCATTGTCGGTGTGGGTGCCGCCGAGGGTGCCGCCGAGGTAGGTGGAGTACGCCAGGCCGGTCCCGGTGGGATTGAGCTTGGTCACGAACGCGTCGAAGGTATCGCCGCCGTATGTGGTCTGGAACGCTCCCGCCGTGACCGGGAAGTTCACCGAATTGGTGGCGCCGGTGAGGTAGGCGTTGCCTGCGCTGTCCACCGCGATCGCAAAGCCTTTGTCGGTGCGGGTGCCGCCGAGGTAGGTGGAGTACGCCAGGCCGGTCCCGGTGGGATTGAGCTTGGTCACGAACGCGTCGAAGGTACCGCCGCCGTATGTGGTCTGGAACGCTCCCGCCGTGACCGGGAAGTTCACCGAATTGGTGGCGCCGGTGAGGTAGGCGTTGCCTGCGCTGTCCACCGCGATCGCAAAGCCATTGTCGGTGCGGGTGCCGCCGAGGTAGGTGGAGTACACCAGGGCGGTCCCGGTGGGATTGAGCTTGGTCACGAACACGTCCGCGCCGCCCGCCAGTGTGGTCTGGAACGCCCCCGCCGTGACCGGGAGGTTCACCGAATTGGTGAAGCCGGTGAGGTAGGCGTTGCCGGCGCTGTCCACCGCGATCCCCAGGCCCTCATTGCCGCCGGTACGGCCCAGATAGGTGGAATACACCAGTCGGGGCTGAATGATCAACGGCCGCTGATGGTCATAGGCCCCCACAGCGAACCCCACATCGTTGCGGTCGGACAGAGCGTAACGCGCCGCGACCGGATGCGACCTGCCGTCGATGACCTGGTAGGCGCGCGGCGCACGCTGCACCACATCTCCCACCGTCGTCGGCAGGACCAGATCACCACCCGAGTTCAACCGCGGCTGACCCCGCATCCCATCGACCGCCAGATGCACCACACCCGGATCGGCGTTCGGAGCCATGGTCACGTCATAGTCCAGCCCCCGCTGCGTGCCGGACCAGCGCAGATCGACCCCCGGATACACCCCCCGCTCGGTGACCTGACCGTAGGTCGGCAGGTTCGTCCGCCACCCGGCACGATCCCGCCCCCTCAGATAGTTCACGCCCCCGGCGAACCGATCACCGGCCACCATCTGCGGATGCGCATTACCCCCGACCGCCCGAAACGACAACGCCACCCCCGTACCTGGCGCAGACCCGCGCCCGGCCTGTGCCGCCGCCGACCCGGGTGCGGCCTGTGGCGCACGACCGACCGCCCCCCGAGCCGAGCGCGGGGCCAGCGTCAAGACGGTACGGACCGCAGTGATGAACACCCCATAGCCGGGGCCATGCGCCAGATATCGCACCTGTGCCGCGGTCTGGCCGCGGTTCGGCTCGAACGCCAACGGCAACCGCCCGAACGCCGCAGCGGCCCGATCCTTCACCGCCACGACATCCCGACCCGCCACCGTACCCGGCCGGCTACTGCCCAGCGCAGGCACCACGCTCGCCCACACCAGACCACTCGCCCCGGCCAGTAACGTCACCACACCGGTTAGCCACACCACCACACCCCTCCGGCCAGCAAACCCCCCGCTCCCTGCCGGGATGCCTCCGCGAAGACGAGCCGTTCCAGCGCCCGCCCCCGCGGTGCCGCCGGCCCCCTCGCCTGACTCAGCGCTCATCTGTCCCCTCCTGGCGCCCTGATCGAATACAGCCAGGCCGATCCTCACCCGCCCACCCCCGCACCCAGCTACCACGACCCGCCCATTTCCCAGCATTGACCAGCGCGAAGAAGTGTCATGACGGTTCGGCTGAGCCACCTGATGGCGCCGGTCATGCCAGCCTGGCTACAGGGGGTATCTCGTGTCGAACTTCCTGCTCTGGCAGAGCGCCTACTCGGAGCTGTACTTCTGCGAGGCCAACTGGCCCGCGTTCCGTGAGATCGACTTTCTGCGGGCGCTGCGCAGCTTCGCCGCCCGGCAACGGCGCTACGGCGCCTGACACGCCGTTTCGACCTGGTCGGGCGGTCGGTGCGGTGTCATGATCAATCCATGGAGACGCCCTTAGTGACGTGGCGGATGGGGATCGGCGTCCGAGTCTTTCGCGGGCTTGGTCATCGTCGTCCTGGCCCTGATGGAGATCGGGTTCGTCGCGGTGCTGGTCGACGAACGCAACTTCGGGGTGGTCGTCCTGCTGGTGATGCTCCCGGGCTTCGCCGGGTGGTTCTGGTGGAGTTTCTTTCGGCCCTCCATCGGTCTCACCTCCACCGAACTCGTGCTCCGCAACAAGCGCCGGACCGAGCGCGTCGACCTGCGGACGATCGAGGCGGTCATGCCGAGCTCCGAGGGGCTGGTCGTCTTCGTCGGCGGCCGGCCCGCGTACGTCGGCTGGGCGGTCCAGAAGTCGAATCTCGCCATGTGGCTGCGCCGGCCGGGCCGTGCCGACCAGGTGGCGGAGCAGATCCGGCAGGCCGCCCTGGCCGTCGGCGCACCCGTACGGCCGGCGTTCGGACTGCCGGACGTGCCACCGCCCGACTCACCTAGATGAACGCCCGCTCGTACCTGGCTGTTTGTCATTTTCGGGCTGATCGCGCGTCGTTGATTTGCGGACGGTCGCCTATCTATCGGGAGGCGGAAGGGGGATAGTCCAGGTCCCCGCACCCGGAAGGTCCGGTGCCCCCACACTGGAGTGACCGATGAGACCGGTTGCCAGAACCGCCCTCACGCTGCCGATCGCCGCTGCGGCCCTCACCCTCCTGGCGGGCACCGCGTCGGCCGTCGACCCGCCGCCCGCCGGCTCGGTCCCCCCGGACCAGGACCCCTTCTACAGCGCCCCGGCGGACATCGGGTCCTACCGGCCGGGCCAGGTCGTCGACGACCGGAAGATCACCCCGAAGGCCGGTGACCTGGCCGACACGGTCGACGCCTGGCAGATCTCCTTCCGTACCGACGACTCGCACGAGCAGCCCGAGCTGGCGGTCACGACCCTGCTCGTCCCGAAGAAGGCCTGGACGGGCGGCGGCCCCCGCCCCGTCGTCTCGGTGCAGGCGGCCGAGGACTCCACCGGGACCCAGTGCGCGCCGTCGTACGGGATCTCCTCGGGTCAGGGGTACGCCGCGTCGTCTGCCTTGTTCGCCGGCTCCGTCCTCGACAAGGGCTGGGCGGTGGCGATGCCCGACTTCGAGGGACCGAAGTCGGTGTTCATGGGCGGCCCGCAGGCCGGGCACGCCGTGCTCGACGGCATCCGGGCGGTGAAGAACCTCGGCGCGGGCGGGGTCGGCGCGAGCAACCCGTGGGCGCTGAACGGCTACTCCGGCGGTGCCCAGGCGACCGGCTGGGCCGCCGAACTCCAGCCCGCCTACGCTCCGGACGTACGGCTCGCCGGTGTGGCCATGGGCGGCACCCCGGCCGACCCGGCCGCGGTGGCGCGGTCGCTGGACGGCGGGGCGTTCTCCGGCTTCGAGGCCGCCGCCACCGTGAGCCTGGCCGCGGAGTACCCCGAGGCGGGCATCGAGGACCTGACCAACGCCCAGGGCAAGGAGGCCCTGCAGAAGGCGCGCGGCAAGTGCCTGACCGACCTGATCACCGGGTTCGCCTTCAAGAGGCTCGCGGACTACACGACCGTGCCCGACCCGCTGTCCGTGCCGTCCGTCGCCGCGATGCTCGAGAAGAACACCATGGGCTCGGCCGCCCCGGCGGTGCCGGTCTTCGACTACCACGCGAACACCGACGAGATCGTCCCCGTCGCCCAGGCCGACGCGCTGACCAGGGCGTGGTGCGCCAAGGGCGCCACCGTGCAGGTCGTCCGGGACGTCATCGGCGAGCACGCCCTGGAGGCCCTCGTCCGGGGAGGCGACGCCCTGTCCTACCTCGCCGACCGGTTCGCGGGCAGGACACCCCCTGACACCTGCGCGTAGAGTTCGAGGCGCACACGAAAACGCGGCCCGGTAGGTAGCCCGGGCACCGTCGACTCGACGGTCTGTATCCGCCCTTCCAGGGATGTCCGGTGTGCCGGAATCCGGCCTCGTCAGGCCGGTGCTCGGCATGCACGCTGGAGGGGACGATGGGCGCCGTGACGCTGACCGTGTGTTTCGAGGACCCGTTCTGGGTCGGCATTCTGGAGATCGCCGAGGACGGTGAGGTGCGCGCCACCCGCGTCGTGTTCGGCGGCGAGCCGACCGACGCGGAGCTGCACGAGTTCCTGCTGCGGCACGGATTCGCGCTGCTGGACAAGGCCGCCGCCAACCCGCCCGTGCCGGCGGACGCCCGGCCGTCGCAGCGCCGGGTCAATCCCAAACGAGCCGCCAAGCTGGCCGCCCGCGAGGCCGCCCACGCCGCCCAGGGTCGGCGCGGCACCGCCTCGCAGGAGGCCCTACGCCTGGAGTACGAAGAGCGGAAGGCGCAGGCCGCAGCCGACGCCAAGGAGCGGAAGGCCGCCCGCGCCGAGCAACGGTACGAGGCCGCCCGTGCGAAGAAACGAGCCCGTCGGCGCGGCCACTGAGCCCGTGGGTCAGCACCGCCCCGACGCCGGGTTTCCGACAGTCCAAGCCCCTGCACGGCACTGGGCTTGGCCAGAGCCGTCTACTGACGCGCGAATCTTCTCGCGTCAGTAGACGGCACGGACCGCGGCGCCGATGCAGCGCGCCCCATCACCTCTCGGCGACGGTGACTTCCGCGCACTCGCCGATCTGGCTACTTGAGGCGATGAAGAGGGGCGCCACTTCCACGCAGGTCGCCTGCCCTCCGCCGCTGCGGGTGCTCTTGCGCCACGAGAGATGCGACAAGTCCTTCTGGGGGATGAGCATGAGACTTGGTCACTCCTTGGCAATGGCGGCGATCAGATCCACCGACTCCTCTGCGGACAACGCCGCGACCTTCAATTTCTCGAAGTCCAGCTTAAAGCGTTGTACGCTCTCCACGCTTTCCACATATGTCGCTCCAGCTTTCGTCTCGACGTACGCGACGTCAGGAGCGATCCGTTCGGGAAAGCCGAGAACGATGAACGGACCGTCCAGGCCGGCGTGGGTGCCGATGTGGAAGGGGACGACCCGAACGGTCACGTTCGGTCGCTCCGCGACGTCGATCAGTGCGTGCAGTTGGGATCGCATCACCTTGACGCCGCCGATCGGGCGCCGGAGCACGGCTTCGTCCACGATCGCTGTGAGGTCCGGCGCAGGTGGCTCGGCTCTGCCGAGAAGAGCTTTGCGAGTAATCCGCGCCATGACGCGGCGTTGAACGCTGCTCTCGTCACCACGCTCCCAGGTGCGAATGACCTCCCGTGCGTATTCGTCCGTCTGAAGCAGCCCGGGGATCAGCTGAGGGCTCCACTCATGGATCCGCGCCGCATCGTCTTCGAGAGCGACGTACGAAGGCTTCTTGAAGAGGTCGTTGTAGTCTTCCCACCAGCCTCTTCGCCAGGCGTTTTTCGCCAGTTCGATAAGTGCGGCACGTGTCGCGCTATCGACTCCATACAGGTCAAGCATCGCGGTGACGCCGTTGATCGTCGGCTTGGTTTTGGCCTGTTCGATACGGGAGACCTTGTAGCGGCTCCAGTCGTCTCCCAGTTGGGCGGCGGCTTCCTCCGTGGTCAGATCGGGGCGTTCGCGTAGCCGCCGCAGATCGCTCGCGAGTTTGCGCCCTCGGGCGGTCGGACTGTGGGGCTGAGGCATGTCCTCAGTTTCGTCATCTGACATTCAGTGATCAATTACTGACCGATAGTGCTCAATCGCAGGTGCCGGAGGGCGTTGTGATCATGCACTGTGGGCTGGCCGACGAGTGGAGGCATCACGACCGGCCTGTCCGCCTTGGGCGTTCAGACCACGCCACGGTGGACGCAGGTGTCCGTCGTCGACCCCGACCCACGACCGCTCCGGCCGGTCGATCCGAACGACGCACTGGCCGAGAGCGGGCGGGGGCTTCACATTGTCGACGTCTTGTCGGCGCTGTGCTGGGTGGCATACGACCGGGAGGGCAAGACGATCCATGCCGTGCTCGCCGCACCAGGGGTCGAGTTGACGCCGGTCGAGCGAGAGGCGCTTCAGCGGTCCACGCGGGGTCACCAGGGGCCGTGGTAAGTCAGGGCCGATGGGAGGTCGGTCTAGGCGGCGGTGGGTTCGGAGCGCGGCATCCAGCGGCGTGCCGCCCAGGCGAGGAGCGCCAGGACGAAGCCGTAGGCGGAGACCAGGCCGTGGCCGTTGTCCTGGGCGAACCACATCGCCAGCCCGAGCGCCGGGACGGCGATCGCCAGGGCCTGGTGCTTCCGGGTCCTGGTGCTGGTCAGCAGGGCCAGGGCCAGGCTCGCCCCGAGGAAGTAGGTGGCGCCGGAGCTTCCGGCGAAGTTGCGGGGGTCGGTGCTGGGGCCACTTCCGAAGCCGAGCAGAGTGTCGATGTGCTCCGGAAGGAGAATGCCGGCGAGGAAGAAGACGCCGGTCAGCCAGCCGCCCCAGAGCCACTGGGCGAGCGCGGCGACGATGGTGAGAGTGGCGATGTTCCAGGCGGCGCCGCCGACACCGCCGTTCTGCATGAAGACGGAGGTGAACACCCGCCACCAGCCGGTCTTGGCCGGGTCGTGGTCGAGTGCGGCCATGGCTCCCGACCAGCACAGCTGCAGGACGACCCCGGCCAGCGCCAGCGCGGTCAGCCCGACGGCGGCCCAGGGGATGGGACGCCCGCGCACCGTGTCACGCCCGACCGCGGCGAGACCGCTGTTGATCATAATCACCATCAACGCGGCCGTGGTCGCGAAGAACAGCAGGTTGCCCAAGGCGCGCACCTTTTCCAACAGTGTTCGAAATCGATGCGGCAACGCTAGCACACAATTCAAACACCGTTCTAAAAACCGGTACGGTGGAGCGATGAAGCTCACCAAGGAGCGGATCGTCGACGCCGGTATGGCCACGTTCGCCGAGGTCGGATACCACGGACTGTCCATGCGCCAAGTGGCGGAACGCCTCGGCGCGCACGCGGGCAGCCTGTACTACCACGTGCGCAACAAGAACGACCTGCTCGCGATGATGGCCGACCGCGTCTGCCGTCAGGCCTACGACGCCGGCACCGCCGCCATGGCCGCGCTCCCACCCGAGTCCACCTGGCAGGACGAGATCGAAGCCCAGGCCATCGCGCTGCGCCGCGTCATCGAGCAGCACCCCGGCGGGGCCATCCTGCTGGCCGAGAGCCCCAAAACGCTTAGCCGCGGCGCCCTGTCGATCATGGAACGCCTCCTGCGGACCCTCTTGGCGGCCGGCGTTCCCACGGAGCACCGCCTCATCGCCGCCGACACGCTTCTCAGCCACGTCACCGGGTTCGTTCTCCAGGAGCAGGCCACGTTCGAGATCCCGGCCGTCACCGCGGAGACCTACGCCGACCTCGTCGAACGCTTCCCGCACGTCTTCGAGGAGGCGCCTCGTCTGAGCCAGGACGAGAAGTTCCAGCGCAGCATCCGCCTCCTGTGCACGGCCGTGGACGCGGTCATCAAGGAGGTGAGCACGCCGACGAAGGCGTGAACTCGGGGCGGGCCTCGAGGAGAGATATGGGGGACCGATCCCCGAGTGAAAGGGTCGCCCATGCCCGGACAGGCATCCCTGAGATGATCGCGGAATCCATGGCACCGCCTGACTCCAAGATCATCTCGGTTTCCCGTGACGATCCGGACGCCTTCGCGGCGCTCTTCGACCGGTACTCCGCGATGCTCTATCGCTATGCCGTCAAACGTCTCGGACCGGAGGTCGCCGAGGACCTGGTCGGGGAGACGTTCCTCATCGCGTTCCAGAAGCGACACCGGTATGACCCCGGCTGTACCGACGCCCGGCCGTGGCTGTTCGGCATCATCACGAAGCTGATCGCCCGGCATCACCGCCGGGAACGCGCCCGCTATCGGGCGTTGGAGCGCTCTCTGCCCGAGGAGGCCGCCGACAATCCGGTCGATCGGGCGCTGGCTGAGGTCGCGGCGCAGAGCGTCCGGTCCGAGCTGACCAGTGCCCTGGCCGGGTTGTCTCGTGGCGATCGTGACGTCCTGTTGCTGATCGCCTGGGCCGACCTGTCGTACGAGGAGACCGCGACCGCGCTCGGCGTCCCGATCGGCACGGTGCGCTCGCGCCTCAACCGAGCCCGGCGCAAGGTGCGTGCCACCTTCGGCGGAACCGACCCCACGAAGGAGCACAGCGATGGATGAGATGACGATGCTCCGTGAGCTCGGACGCAAGCTCGACCGCGAGCCTCCGGGCACGCTGGCCCGCCAGCGCAATCGGATCACCACGACCCGGGCCGTACGAGGCCATCGGCGATGGCGGCCGGTCCTCGCCGGTGGCGTCGTCCTGGCCAGCGTGGCCGGCGCCATCGTGACGCAGTCGTTCGGCATCGGTGACCGGCGGCCCGGGGCGGTCGCGGAGGCGGCAGTGGTGCTCGACCGGGCCGCGGCCGTGGCCGACGGCCTTCCGCGTCCGAGTCCTGGACAGTACCTCTACATCGATGGCAGGAGTTGGACCCTCACCTACGTCGATGGCAAGGGATGGAAGGGGCTCCGGGCTGAGGACAGTGCCGACTGGTTGCCGGTCGATGGGGGCAAGCCGGGCCTGTTCCGGTTGCGGCAGAGCGGCACCGGGCCGTTCCCGCCGAATGACGGGGCTCCGGTGCCCGGCCAGGATGGCTGGACTCAGGAGTGGGTCTGCGATCGCGCGATGGGACAAGAGGAGTCCAAGGTGTGGGATCTGACCCGGCCGCCCGCGAACTGCTCGATGGAGGCGGCGTACCGTCGGGATCTTCCCACCGATGCGTCTGGGATGCTGCGCCACCTCCACAAGGACGGAGACGGTTCCAAGGAGGACCGGGCGTGGGAAAACGCCCGTGACCTGCTGGGCGGAGCGATCCCACCGCCGTCACGCGCGGCGCTGTTCCGGGCGCTCCGCAGGATCCCGGACGTGACCTACGTCCCCGACACGACGGATGCCACGGGTCGGCACGGCGTGGCCGTCGCGCGGGTGGTGGACCGGCACATCAGGGAAGAGCTGGTGTTCGACCGGACGACGTACGCCTATCTCGGCAGCCGCAGCGTGCTGGTCCGGTCGTTCGGGGGACGACCGGCCGGCACCGTGAGCGGGGCCACGGCGGTCCGCACGGCGTACGTCGACCAGATCGGGCGGCTTCCGTGACGAGGCGGCTCAGAGTGCGGTGATGAGCTGCCGGATCTCGTCCTCGGTGGTGTAGTAGTGCACCGACGCGCGCACGCGGGGCGCCGGCTGCGCGCCCTCGTCGTACCGGTACGTCTGCTGGGATACCCGCACGTTGATCCGCCGCTCGGCGAGCGACGCCACGATCTCGGCGGGCTCCCGGTCGCGGTGCGTGAACGTCACGATCCCCGACCGGTGCAGGCCCCGGTCCCGTACGGTGACGGCCGGGTTCTCTGCCAGGGCCGCCCGCAGCAGCGCACCGAGCTCGAGCACGCGCTGCTCGATCGCCTCGAGGCCGACCTCCAGGGCGTACTCCGCGGCGGCGCCGAGGCCGAGCTGCCCGGCGACCGAGCGTTCCCACGACTCGAACCGGCGCGCGTCGCCGCGCAGCTCGTACGAGTCCGGTCCCGTCCAGTCCGCGGCGCGCAGGTCGAGGAACGGCGGTTCGAGGCGGTTCAGCGCCGACCGCCGCACGTACAGGAAGCCGGTGCCGCGCGGGCCGCGCAGGAACTTGCGGCCCGTGGCGGACAGCAGGTCGCAGCCGATCTCCTCGACGTCCACGACGAGCTGGCCGACGGACTGGCAGGCGTCGAGGAGGTAGAGGGCCCCGGCGGCGCGGGTCAGGCGGCCGACCTCGGCGGCCGGGTTGATCAGTCCGTCGTGGGTGGGGACGTGGTTGATCGCCACGAGCCGTACGTCGTCGTCGAGTGCGTTCGCCAGGGCGTCGAGCGAGATCTGGCCGTACTCGTCGTCCGGCACGACCTCGACCTTCACGCCGTGCCGGCGCGCCGCGTGGAGGTACGCGATCGTGTTGCTGGAGTACTCGCTCGCGGTCGTGAGGATGCGGTCGCCCGTACGGAAGGGGATGCCGTAGAACGCCATGTCCCAGGCACGCGTGGCGTTCTCCGCGTAGGCGATCTCGTCGGGCTGCGCGCCGATGAGGCGGGCCAGGGAGTCGTACGTGCCGGTGATCCGGGGAGCGACGGCGTCGGCCGCCTCGTACCCGCCGATGCGAGCCTCGAAGTTCAGGTGGTCGTGTACTGCGTCGATCACGGTCCGTGGGGGCAGCGCCGCTCCGGCGTTGTTGAGGTGCACGACCTCCGCGCAGCCTGGGGTCTCCGCGCGAATGCCCGCGATGTCGAGCAAGATCACTCCATTATCCGTTAGGGACGAAACGTGTCATTCTTGTGACTTCCCTGGGGAGGGGGGCGTGATGCGGCGTGCGGTTCTGGCGGCTGCCCTGGCCGGTCTGGCCGGTGTGTCGGCGGCCTGTGGTGGTGGCGGTGACGCGAAGCGTCCGCCGCGCGCCTCCGCCCCATCCGGCCAGACGGCGGGCGGCGCGGACGACGGATCGATCATGGTGGGGTTCGCCGGGGACGTCCACTTCAACGGGCCGCTCGCCAAGCGGCTGGCCGACCCGGCCACCGCCCTCGGGCCGATCATCTCCGAGTTGAAGCGTCCCGACCTCATGATGGTCAACCTGGAGACGGCCATCACCACGCGGGGGAAGAAGGCGCCGAAGCAGTTCACGTTCCGTGCCCCGGCGAGCGCGTTCGACGCGCTGCGGTCCGCCGGCATCGACGTGGTGACCATGGCCAACAACCACGCCATGGACTACGGAACGGTCGGCCTGCACGACTCCCTCGCCGCCATCAGGAAGTCGCGGTTCCCCGTCGTCGGCATCGGCGCGAACGCCGCCCAGGCGTACCGGCCCTACTACGTGACCGTGAAGGGAAACCGGATCGCGGTACTCGGCGCCACCCAGGTCCTGGACGACAACCTCGTCACGGCGTGGACGGCGACCCCGAAGAAGGGCGGCCTGGCGTCGGCGAAGAACGTCCCGCGCCTCGTCCAGGAGGTCCGCGCGGCACGGAAGAAGGCCGACACCGTCATCGTCTACCTGCACTGGGGCCAGGAGCTGAAGCCCTGCCCACTGCCCCGGCAGAAGACGCTGGCCCAAGCCCTCGTACGGGCGGGTGCCGACGTGGTCGTCGGCGGGCACGCGCACATCCCGCTCGGCGGCGGCTTCATGAAGGGCCGGTACGTCGACTATGGGTTCGGCAACTTCTTCTTCACCGCTCCGGACCGCAACGACCCCCACTCCGGCATCCTCGAGCTGACCCTCCGCAAGCGCAAGATCCAGAAGGCCGAGTGGAAGCCGGCGTACATCACCAAGGGTGTTCCGCGGCTGCTCACCGGCGCGGCGGCGACCCGCGATCATGCGAAGTGGGAGAAGCTGCGCCGCTGCACCGGCCTCATCGCCACCCCCTGATCGGGACGGAACCCGGAGGCTCGCCGCAACACCGGCCATACCGCCGTCCCTGATCAGGAACAGGCCGCGATGAGGTCGCGGTACCAGGCGTACGACGCGCGCGGCGTCCGCTTCTGTGTCGCGTAGTCGACGTGGACGAGACCGAAGCGCGGATGGTAACCCTCGGCCCACTCGAAGTTGTCCAGCAGTGACCACACGTAGTAGCCGCGTACGTCGACGCCGTCGTTCATCGCCGCCCGTACGGCGCCGACGTGCGCGTTCAGGAAGCCGATCCGGTCGGTGTCGTTGAGCGACTCGTCGTAGGAGCAGCCGCTCTCGGTGATGTACACGGGCGGCAGCGCGGCGCCGTACCGCTCCCGCAGGTCGACCAGCAGCCGGTGCAGGCCGTCCGGGACGACCGGCCAGCCCATGCCCGTCGTCGGGAAGCCGCTCAGGTCCCGGATCGCGAACGGCAGGCCGTCGTCGTCGGGGGCCGCGACTCCGGTCGGGTTGTAGTAGTTGACGCCCAGCGCGTCGATGGGCGCGGCGATGACCTCCAGGTCGCCGTCCTGGACGTGGGCCAGCTCCAGGCCGAGGCCGGGGTAGCGGCCCAGCAGGATCGGGTCGGTGAACTGCCAGTTCAGCAGGGCGTCGAAGGCCACGGCCGCCGTGACGTCCTCGGGCCCGTCGCCGGCCGGCCAGGCGGGCGTGTAGTGGTTGGCGATCCCGATCCGGGCCGCCCCTTCGGCGCGCAGGGCGGTCGCGGCGAGGCCGTGACCGAGCAGCTGGTGGTGGGCGGTGGGCAGGGCGTCGAGCATGAGCGTCCGCCCCGGCGCGTACAGGCCGAAGGCGTAACCGTAGGACATCACGACCATCGGCTCGTTCAGCGTGATCCACAGGTCGACCCGGTCGGCGAGCCGTTCGGCGACCAGCGCGGCGTACTCGGCGAACCGGTGGGCGGTGTCACGGTTCATCCAGCCGCCCTCGTCCTCCAGCGGCTGCGGCAGGTCCCAGTGGTACAGCGTGGGCACGGCCGCCACCCCGCGTTCGGCGAGGCCGTCGACGAGCCGATCGTAGAAGTCCAGGCCCTTGGGGTTGGCGGGGCCGCTGCCGGTCGGCTGGACCCGAGGCCAGGCGATGGAGAAGCGGTACGCCTGGGCGCCGAGCCCGGCGATCAGGTCGAGGTCCTCGGCCCAGCGATGGTAGTGGTCGCAGGCGACGTCGGCGGTGTGCCCGTCGCGTACCCGGCCGGGCTCCCGGCAGAAGGTGTCCCACGTGGACGGACCCCGGCCGTCCTCCGTCGTCGCGCCCTCGATCTGGTACGCCGATGTCGCGACGCCCCATTGGAATGTCGCCAGGGGATCGCCGCCGCGATTAGGCGCTGGGGAAATGTCGTTCCTGGCCGATTCGTTCTCTGGTCTCATCACCGGTTTTCCTTTCTCCGGCATATTAGGTTGGCGATGCTGTTACAAATGGTCGTGTGACTCGTCAGATGCACACCTTTCCTGGCACGGAGTACGACCTTGGGCACCACGTGGTGTGGTGCCCGAGGTACTGCCGTCCGGTTCTCGGTGGGCGGGTGAAGATCCCTCTTGAGAAGCTGATCGGCACCAAAGTCGACGAGCGCGGGGCGGTCCGCGCTGTCTGGGCTGAAACAGTGCGGCGTTACATTCGGATGCGGCATGAGCGCGCCCCCGAGGGGGGTGGCCGTGCGTAGGTCCTATAAGTTCCTGCTGCGTCCGACCCGGCATCAGCAGATTGCGTTCGCTGCTTGTCTTAGGGACCATCGGCAGCTTTACAACGCCGCCCTTGAGCACCGCTGCACCGCCTACCGCAAGGCGGGTGTGACCGTTCGGTACGGCGACCAGTCCGGCGAGTTGAAGTACATCCGTGCCGATGACCCTGGTGGGCAGGGCCGGTGGTCGTTCTCCTCCCAGCAGGCCACGCTGCGACGGTTGGACAAGGCGTTCGCTGCGTTCTTCCGCCGCCTCAAGGCCGGGCACAAACCGGGTTTCCCTCGGTTCAAAGGGCAGGGATGGTTTGACACCGTCGAGTGGCCCAAAGACGGCGACGGTTGCCGGTGGGACTCCCAACCGGAGCATCCGAGAGCGACGTACGTGCGCTTGCAGGGCATCGGGCATGTCCGCGTGCACCAGCACCGCCCACTGCGTGGCCGGGTGAAGACGATCGCGGTCAAGCGGGAAGGCAGCCGCTGGTACGTGGTGCTGTCGTGCGAGGACGTTCCCACCCAGCCGCTCCCTTCGACTGGCGCTGTGGCCGGGATCGATATGGGCGTGGCATCGCTGATTACCACGAGTGACGGCGAGCACGTAACGAACCCTCGCCATCTGGAGGCGTCCACCGGACGCCTGGCGAAGGCACAGCAGGACCTGGCCCGTAAGAAGCGCGGGTCCAAGCGCCGCCGCAAAGCGGTCGCGCGGGTGGCGGCCCTGCACACCAAGGTTCGCCGTCAACGCATCGACGGTGCCCACAAGACCGCGCTTGCGCTCGTCCGTGTGTATGACGTGATCGTGCATGAGGATCTGCGGATCGCGAACATGACCCGATCGGCGTCCGGCACCCTCAAAGAGCCCGGCCGGAACGTCGCACAAAAGTCCGGCTTGAACAGGTCGATCCTGGACGCGGGTTGGAGGGTGTTCTTGACGGTCCTCGCGCACAAGGCTGAAAGCGCCGGTCGCGAGTTGATCGCAGTCGAGCCTCGCAACACCTCCCGCACCTGCTCGCGGTGTGGGTACTGCGCGGCGGACAATCGCCGCACTCAAGCCAAGTTCGCCTGTAGGGCGTGCGGGCACGCCGCGCACGCCGACGTGAACGCGGCGGTCAACATCTTGAGGGCAGGGCTTGCCCTTCGCGACGCTGTGCAAGCGGCTTAGCGAGAAGCCGCTCCCTTCAAGGAGCGGAGGAGTCACTGGAAGTCAGAGGGGAACACGCGAACACGGGCGGCCTCCGCTGAACGTGAATGGCTCTCGGATCCTACGCGCCGGTAGCACCGTCGGAAAAGGCATGATTGAACGTGTGACGACGGATAGCTCGGCGCTGCGTCGCCGACCTGCACAACGACGGAGTGCCGAACGCGTCCAGCGCATGCTGGACGCCTGTGCGGAGATCCTCGACGAGTCCGGGTACGACGGTCTGTCCACCACCAAGATCGCCCAGCGGGCGGACGTCGCGATCGGCTCGGTCTACCAGTTCTTCCCCGACAAGAAGGCCATCGCCCAGCAACTCGCGCTGCGCAACCTCGACATGTTCGGCGATCGGGTGGCGGAGGCGCTCGCGGACGAAGAGTTCGCGCACTGGTACGACGCCGTCGGCGTCGTGATCGAGATCTTCGTGGGCATGCACCGGACGGTCCCGGGCTTCCGCGTCCTGCGCTTCGGGGACATCGCCGACGTCCACCTGCTCGACGTCGCGGCCGAGAACAACGCCGTCGTCGCCGACCGGCTGAAGGCGCTGCTCGTCTCGGCGTTCGAACTGCCGGACAACGGGGAGTTCGCCACCGCGCTAGCCGTCGCCGTCGAGGCGGCGGACGCCGTGCTCAAACTCGCGTTCCGCCACGACCCCGAGGGCGACCCGGCGCTGCTCGCCGAGGTGAAACGCCTGATCCACGGGTACCTGGCGGATCACCTCGACGGCCGATGACGACGCGGGCCCGTCCCCCGGTACGGGACGGGGCCCGCAGGTGGCGTCTGTCGGGGATGAAACCCGGCCGCGTGAACGGGAACCGGGCCCGCGTCGTGCCTATGCGGTCCGGTGCCGGTGCGTCGGCGATGGCGCCCGGCCGGACCGTCGGGTCAGCGGGCCGGTGCGCCGGAGGCGGCGCCCGGCCCAGCGGTCATGTCAGCGGCGGAGGAGCCGCCAGGCGCCGGGCAGCAACCCGGCGGCGAGGGCGATCTTGATCGCGTCGCCGATGAGGAACGGCCGGACGCCCATGCTCAGCGCCTGGCCCAGGTCGCTGTGGGTCCAGGCCATCAGCCACGGCACTCCAACGGCGTAGATCACCACAAGACCCAGCGTCATCGTGCCCACGGTCCGCAGCGGCGACCGGTCACCACCACGCGCGGCCAAGGCGCCCACGACGGCCCCGGCGAGCACGAAGCCGATGATGTAACCGAACGACGCCATGTGCCAGCCCGAGGCGCCCTCGGCGAACCAGGGCACGCCGACCATTCCGGCGAGCGCGTACAGCACCATGGCGGCGGCACCCCGGCCGAGCCCGAGCGCCGCCCCGGACAGCAGCACGGCGAACGTCTGGCCGCTCACCGGCACCGGCGTTCCGGGGATGGGCACGCTCACCTGCGCGGCGATCCCGACGAAGACGGCCGCGCCGACGACGAGCGCGACGTCACGAACCAGCCGACCCGGCACCAGATCGCCGAGGACGGCCGGACGGGTCGCCACAGCCTGCGTGTTGGACACGAAGTACCTCCCTTTCGAGGGCTATCGCGCTCATTGTCGCTTCTAGGGACCGCTCTCGGCGGGCGGCAGTCCCGCCAAAAGATGCCACCCCGGCTTTGTAATCCCCCTCGCGGCGTCCTGGAGACCGCGCGCCGTCACCGCCGTGAGTCGACGACGGACAGCAGGACGTCGACCAGCCGGTCGGCCGCGTCGGGACGGCCCATGGCGCGGGCCTGCTGCGCCATCGTCGTACGCCGGGCGGGTTCGGTGAGCAGGGGCTCCATGGCGGCACCCAGGGCCTCCGGCGTGGCCTCACCGACCAGCGCGACGGCGGCGCCGACCTCCTGCAGGTGGCGCGCGTTGTGCGCCTGCTCGTCACCTGCGGAGGAGGCCAGGGGGATGAGGACGGACGCCTTGCCCAGGGCGGTCAGCTCCGCGATCGTGCCCGCACCGCTCCGGGAGATCACCACGTCGGCCAACGCCAGGACGTCGGGCAGTTCCGGACCCACGTAGCCGGTCAGCAGGTAGCGCGCCGCGGCCTCGTCCGGCAGGCCCGCGGTGTGCTGCCGCACGTCGGCGACCTTGTCCGCGCCGCACTGGTGGATGACGTTGGCGTGGGACAGCAGCCACGGGAGGATGGCGGCGACGAGTGTGTTGATCTGCTGTGCCCCCTGAGCGCCGCCGGTGACGTACACCGTCGGACGGCGCGGATCGAAACGGTGCAGGCCGAGCCCTTGGACCGCCTTGTCCGGCTGCCCGGACAGCACCTCGGGCCGCACCGGGTTGCCGGTGACCACCGCCGTCGAGCGCACCGCCTCGGAGAGCAGCGGCAGCGTGGACTCCGAGGACACGGCGACGCGTGTCGCCCGGCCCGCGAGGGACCGGTTGGCCAGACCGAGCCGGACGGTCTGCTCGTGGACCACCAAGGGGCGGCGGCGCATACTGGCCGCCAGACCGACCGGAACGGCGACATAGCCGCCCGTGGCCAACACGACATCGGGCCGGAATCTCTTGACGATCCGGCGAGCCTGGAGCACGCCCAGCGGCACCCGCAGCATGTCCCTCACATTGGCCGGCCGGAGCATCTTCAACGGATTGCTCGACCGGCGGATCTTGCCGGTGGCGACCGAGGCGAACCGGATGCCCTCACCGGCCGCGACGCGGGACTCCAGACTGTCGGCGGTCCCCACCCACAGGACCTCGAGCCTCCGGCCGGAGGCCGCGAGCCTGGCCTGCAGCGTGCGTACTGCGGTGAGAGCGGGGTACGTGTGGCCGCCCGTCCCACCACCCGTGACGATCAGGCGGAGAACCTGATCTGGAGCGGACGGGAGACGGCCGGCGGTATCGCTGTGCACGGAGAGAGCGCCAATCTGATCACGTGGACGGAATCCACGCCACGCTACAAGCGATCAAGACGCTCCCTCCCGCCAACGGAAGATCGCCTTCGTCATCCCCAGCCGTGGAGGGCGAGGGGCGTGCCGGTCAGGTAGGCGTTGATGCCGGCCGCCGGGTAGCCGATGGTGTTGGACGGCAGGACGGCCGGGTCGCACCACAGGAGCTTGCCGCACTTGTGGGGTTCGGCGTTGTACGGCTCGCCTTCCCATCGGGCGGTCGCGAAGAACATGCCGACCCGGGCGAGGTCGGGCCGATGACAGTGGTGGACGACGGCGGCAAGCCGCAGGTCGGCGGGATCGACCCGGACGCCGACCTCCTCGCGCACTTCCCGGACGGCGCCGTCGGCGACGGATTCCCCCTGCTCAAGGTGACCGCTGGGCAGGTGGAACATGCCGTCGCCGTACCCGGTGCCCTGGCGTTCCAGAAGCAGGATCTCGTCGCCGCGCTCGAGGATGACGTGCACGTCGATGATCGACCGATACCGCTCCGGCATGCGCCCCCCTGTTCAGATAAAGCTGATTCTCCTTCATCGGAGAGCGAGAGTCCGAAAATGCGATAGCGGCGTGGCCGTATTTCTCGGTCGGGTGCCGGAACTTATGATCGCTCAGGCCTTTACGACCTTGATGACCTCGACGCAGTTACCAGAGTTCCCGCTACGGGTGGACTTCCGCCACTCGTCGGCGGTGAGGAGTTCGTCCATCACAGGGCTTCCATGGCCTCTCTGATCAGTTGCAGGGACGGGGCGACAGGTAGGGCTACTTGTCCGATCCGGTCGTATCTGTCCCAGTATTCTCTGACCTCGGAGGGGGAATCTACAAGACGTCCACGGCCGGGTGCTTCGGTATAGGCGACGTCGCCGGCCTCTCCATAGATCAGGCTGAAGCTGCCGTCAAAGCCGGCGTGAGCCCCGGAAGACCGGGGAACGACTCTGATGCCCACGTTGGGGCGCTCGGCCATCTCCAGGAGATGCGCAAGCTGGTCGCGCATGACCTTGGCCTCGCCTACCGGCCAGTTGAGCGCGTTCTGTGATAGTAGGACGTAGAGGTTTGGTGGCGGCGTCTTGCTGAGAATGACCTGCCTGGCGATCCTCCGCTCCACCTGATCCTCGGCATCCGCGGTGCCGAGCTCCTTGATGAGGGCTGCCGCGTACTCCGGAAGTTGTAAGAGGCCAGGGACGGCCAGAGCCTCGTACGCCTTGATCACCGACGCGGCGGCCTCGTACTCGAGATATTCGCGAAACCACTCTTTCGAACCGTCCCGCTTGGCGTACCTCACCAGCCGCGTGAAGTGCTCTCCGAGGTCCCAGTGCGCATCGAGCTTTTTGGCGTCCTCTTCTTTGATCTTCCTGCGGCCTGCCATGATGTTGGAAACGTTGGAGTAGCTGCGATTCAGCAGTCGCGCTACGGCCGCGTAGGACATTCCGGACTTCTTAGTGTGGAAACGCAGGTCGATTATTATCCAGTCCCACATCGACGAGTCCGGATCGAGCTTGATCTCGCTTGTCATCCGCGTCACCGGCCTTTCCAACCACCCCGGGAATCGTAGCCACCTATCCGGCGGCCGGTCCAGACTTCTTGGCATTACGCGGAACGAAATCGGATGCCAGGGGGTGGCCAAGGTGAGGACCAAAGCGCGAGAGTCCCTACGGCTGTACCCCGTGCCGGCCTCGGCCGGTGAGGCGCGCAGATGGATCAAGCAGACACTGCAAGCCCATGGGCGTGAGGAATGGCTGGATAACACCACGCTGATCGTCTCGGAACTGGTCACCAACGCGTATCGGCACACGCAACGGCCGGCGACCCTCTACTACAGCGAGTGGGACTGCCGCCCCTGGATAGAGGTGGTGGACGAGTCTGCCATCTTTCCTGATTTCCATGCCATCGACACCTTTGGAGAGACTGGCCGGGGCCTCAGGGCGGTATCTAGGTTGTCTGCCATATGCGGTTATTGCCGCATAGAGAGCTCAAACTTCGTGGGAAAGGTGGTTTTCTCCGCTCCGAGAAAGGATCACGACGGCCTCTGAGGCCGTGTGCGCACGCTCCCGTGATCCCTGGAGTGAACGGATCGACACGACTTCCCCCGAACGGCAGTCGCTCTGAGCGTTGCTCCTCCAGGGATCACGGGCGAGGCGTGGCCTTCAAGGCCACGAGGGGGGCTCCGGGTTTGAGGGGACTCGGAGCCTCCCTTTCAGCTCTTGAGGTCTTCCAGGCCGGTTGCCATCAGAAGTGGCGTGAACTCGGTGATGTGGTGCTCGGCGACGCCGTTGATGAGGTACGGGTCGGTGGCGAGGATGCGGTCGAGTTCTTCGGCGGGCATGTCGGGGACGAGGTAGATCCCGCCGACCAAGGGGACCTGGCGTCCGGCGACGAGGAGCAGGCGTCGTGCGATGAGGTCCTTGAGCCAGTCGCCGTGCGCCGGGCGAAACGGGTCCACGACCTCTAGTGGTGCGGTGTAGGTCACCGTGACGAGGAACATGCGCGAATTGTCGCAGCTACAGCCAGCCCTGGCGTTGGGCGGCGCGTACGGCTTCGATGCGGTTGCGGGCGCCGGTCTTGCGGATCGCCGCGGACAGGTAGTTGCGCACCGTCCCCTCCGACAGGTGCAGTTTCCGCGCCACGTCGCCGATCGTGGAGCCGTCGGCCGCGGCGGCCAGTGCCTCGCGCTCGCGGGGGGACAGCGGGTTGGGGCCGGCGCTGAGCGCGGCGGCCGCCAGTGCCGGGTCGATCACGCGCTCGCCGGCCAGGACGCGCCGGATCGCCGCCGCCAGCTCCCGGGCGGGGCTGTCCTTGACCAGGAACGCCGACGCGCCCGCCTCCATTGCGCTGCGCAGGTAGCCGGGACGGCCGAACGTCGTGAGGATGATCACGCGGCAGTCGGGCAGTGCGTCGCGGAGGGCGGCCGCGGTGTCGATGCCGTTCCGGCCCGGCATCTCGATGTCGAGCAGCGCCACGTCGGGGCTTGTCCGGACGGCGACGGTGAGCGCCTCGTCGCCGTCGGCGGCCTCGCCGACCACTTCCATGTCGTCCTCGAGGTTCAGCAGGGTGGCGAGCGCGCCCCGGACCATGCCCTGATCCTCAGCCAAAAGTACGCGAATCATCCCGTCATTCCCTCGGACACCCGATGACCCTCTCACGAGGCCCGCGTGTCGAGTGGAGCGTGTACGACCAACCGGAAGCCTCCGGCCGGGCCTGGACCGGACTCGATCGATCCGCCGACCTCGGCCACGCGCTCGCCGAGCCCCGTCAGGCCGTTCCCGCCGACGTCCGTCGGATCGTCCGCCGCGGCCGGCCCGGACCCGTCGTCGACGATCTGCAGGACGGCGCCTTCGTCTCGGCGGGTGATCGAGATGCCGGCGGTACGGGCGCGGGAGTGCCGGACGATGTTGGTCACGCCCTCGCGGACCGCCCAGGCGAACAGGTCGTCGAGTCCGTCCGGCAGCGGCGTGCCGGAGGTGCTGATGGACGGCTCGATGTCGGCGGCGGCCAGGACTCCGCGGGCGTTGTCGAGCTCCTCGGCGAGGCTGCGCCGCCGGTACCCGGTGACGGCCGCGCGGACGTCCGTCAGACTCTGCCGGGCGACCGTCTCGATGTCCTTGATCTCCGCCAGGCTCTTGGCCGGATCGCGGTCGGCGATCCGCACCGCGACCTCGCTCTTCAGGACGATCAGTGAGAGCGTGTGGCCGAGCAGGTCGTGCAGGTCGCGGGCGATGCGCAGCCGCTCCTCGTTCGCTGCCAGCCGGGCGACCTCGCTCCGTGCCTCCTGCAGCTGGACGATCAGCATCCGGCTACCCCGGAAGCCCAGGAGGATCAGGCTGATGCTCAGCGTCTGGAAGGTCAGGAAGGGGAGCGTCGTCCCGGACACATGCGTCGCCCAGCCGAGTGCCGCCGTCAGCGCGGTGGCGGCCAGGACGCCACGCAAGGCCCACGCGGGCGGCAACGTCATCGCGTAGGCGACGCCCAGGTAGATCGGCAGGCCGTCCCACTGGCCCCCGAGCAGCAGGGGGAAGCCGACCGCCATGGCCGTGACGATCCCGAGCAGGACCCAGGTGCGACGGGTGGTCTCCCGGCTCCCCAGGTTGTTGCCGACGGCCAGGGCGAGGAAGACCGTGATGAACACCGCCAGGGCGGCCACCGACACCACGATGCGCGCGGTCGACGGTCCCTGCCGCAGGAGTGCGCCCAATGGCCAGACGAAGAGGTAGACCAGCCCGAAGGACATCCACACGAGCCGGCGCCAACGAGGCGGGGTGGCCGTCTCGTCGGCGCCTTCCGGGAAGAAGATGTTCATCAGGAGCGAACCGTAGCGCGGCGGTACGCCGCGAGGGCGAGGACGCCGAGGACGAGGCCCCACCCGGCCAGCACGAGCCCGTCCGAGGCGGCCGGCGCGTGGCCGCCGACGATGCTCCACCCCAGCCCGGCGAACCGGTTGGAGGGCAGCCAGTGCGAGATCTGCCGCAGCGTCTTGGGCAGCGTGTCGACCGGCATCCACAGCCCGCCGAGGATGGACAGCGTGAAGTAGCAGACCAGCGTCACCGGCTGGGCGGCGTCGGCGCCGACGAGCGAGCCGATCAGCGTGCCGAGCGCGGCGAACGGCAGGGTGCCGAGCCACATCACGCCGATCATCCCGCCCCACTCGGCCGCCGACAGGTGGACGTGTTGCGTCAGCACGCCGGCGAGCCCGACCAGGATGATCGCCGGAAGCGCGAGGAACATCGACGCGATGATCTTCGCGGTGATCACGGCCCAGGGGCGCAGCGGAGTCACCTGGAGTTGCCGCAGCCAGCCGCTCTGCCGTTCGAACGCGAGCCGGGCTCCCGTCGTCGTCAGCGCGGCCCCCACCGCGCCGTACGAGGCCATCGACACGAGCAGGTAGGCGCGAGCGCCCAGATTCGTCCCGGAGACGGAGCCGGAGCTCTTGCCGTAGATGTTCGCCCACAGGAGGTAGAAGGCGACCGGGATGGCCATGGTGAAGAAGATGAAGCGCCGGTCGCGGATCGTGCGCCGGATCTCCACACTCAGGTAGCGAAGCATCGCGTTGGTCCTTTCCGAAAAGCCGTTAGCGGTCGCGGGTGAGGGAGACGAAGGCGTCCTCGAGGTCGGCGCCCTTCACTTCCAGGCCGGTGACGCGCAGACCCGTGGCGTACAGCGCCTGGACGGTCGCGTCCGGGTCGGTGGTCCGCAACTGCGCGATCGGCCCGCGGATGTCGACCGTGTGCACGCCCGGCAGCGCGTCGAGCCCGGCCGTGGGCTGGTCGCCGATCGTGAACCGCACGGTGGCGGTGCCGACCATCGCCTTGATCTCCTGCGGAGTGCCGTCCGCGACGACCTGGCCCCGGGCGATGACGATGACCCGGTCGGCGTTCTCGTCCGCCTCCTCCAGGTAGTGGGTGGCGAAGAGGATCGTCCGGCCGGTGCCGGCGTAGTCCCGCATGCTCGCCCAGAACGACCGGCGGGACTCCACGTCCATCGCCGCCGTGGGCTCGTCCAGGACCAGCAGCCGGGGCGCGCCCGCGATGGCGATCGCGAACCGCACCCGCTGCGTCTGCCCGCCGGACAGCCGGTCGATCCGGCGCCCGGCGATGTCGGTCAGGCTCGCCAGCTCCAGGATCCGCTCCAGCGGGATCGGGTCCGGGTACATGCTCCGGACGAAGGAGACGACCTCCCGGACGGTCAGGCCGGGGACGAGCGCGCCATCCTGCAGCATCGCGCCGACCTGGCCGCGCTTGACGGCGGTGTCGGGGGTCTCGCCGAAGAGGCGGACCTCGCCCGCCGTCGGCCGTACGAGGCCGAGCAGCATTCCGATCGAGGTGGACTTGCCGGCCCCGTTCGGGCCGAGCAGTGCGACGGTGCTGCCGGCGTCGATCGTGAGGTCCAGCGTCTCGACGGCGCGGACCGTTCCGTAGCTTTTGGACACCCCGGTGAAGGCGATCGCGTTCATGTTGAGAACGCTAGATTCCCGCCGGTCAGTGCCCTAGTGCGCTCGATCCTCGGTTCGCGATGACATTTGTCATCGCCGTTCCGATGACCGAGGTCGTACGAGGCCCTTGTCGTAGGCGAAGATCACCAGCTGGACCCGGTCGCGGGCGTGCAGCTTCGTCATGATCCGGTGTACGTACGTCTTGGCGGTGGCGGGACTGAGGTGCAGCTTCGTCGCGATCTCCTCGTTCGTCAGGCCGATGGCGATCTGCAGCAGGACCTCCCGTTCCCGCTCGCTCAGCACGTCCAGGTCCTTGGACCCCGGCTCCGGCTGCTGCGGCTGCGCCGCGAACTCCTTGATCACTCGGCGGGTCAGTCCCCGGCCGAGGAGTGCCTCTCCGGAGGCGACGACCCGGATCGCGTCCAGGAGGTCGTCCGGATCGGTGTCCTTCAGCAGGAATCCGCCGGCGCCGGCCCGCAGAGCGCCGAAGATGTACTCGTCGTGCTCGAACGTCGTGAGGATCAGGACGTGCACGGTGGACAGCGCCGGGTCGGACGTGATCCGGCGCGTGGCCTCGATGCCGTCCATTCCGGGCATCCGGACGTCCATGAGGACCACGTCGGGCACCGTGGCGCGGGCCATCTCGACGGCGCGGGCGCCGTCGGCCGCCTCGGCCACGACGTGCATGTCCTCGGTCGAGTCGATGAGCATCCGGAACCCCGCCCGTACGGTGGTCTGGTCGTCGGCCAGCAGGACACGAATCGTCATCGCGATGCCTCCTTCAGCGGCAGACGTGCGTGTACGCGGAACCCGCCGCCGGGGAGCGCCGTGGTGTCCAGGCGGCCCCCGATGGCGGTGACGCGTTCGCGCATGCCCTGGATGCCGATGCCGCCGCCCTCGACGATGGAGGCCTGAGCGCCGTCGTTCACGACGGTGACATCCAAGTGATCGTTTGCACCGATGACGGCGACGATGACCCTGGTGACGCCTTCGGCATGCCGGGTGATGTTGGTCAGGCTCTCCTGGACGATGCGGTACACCGTGAAGCCGATGATCGCTGGGACGCCCGGGTCGGTCATGGACTCCTTCAGCGTCACCGGCAGGCCGCTCACGCGGGACTGCTCGATGAGCGCATCGAGGTCGTCGAGTCCTCGCTCGGGGCTTTTGAGCGGTTCGGTGCCCTCCCGCAGCAGGCTCAGCGTGCTGCGGATCTCCCGCAGCGCCGAGTTGCTGACCTCGCTGATCGTCCGCAGCGCGTCGCGCCCCGACCTCGGGTCGCGTTCGATGATCCGGGAGCTCACGGAGGACAGGACATTGATCGACATGAGCGCGTGGCCGACGATGTCGTGCAGTTCGCGGGCGATGCGCACGCGCTCCTCCGCGACCCTGCGCCGTGCCTCTTCCTCGCGGCCGCGCTCGGCGCGCTCGGCCCGCTCCTCGACGTCACGGACGTACGTCTTCTGTGTCCGCACCCATGCGCCGGTGAGAACCGCGAACACCACCCAGCCGAGGTTCACGACGTTGTGCAGGGTGTACGACGGGATGCTCTCGGCCACCTGGGCGACGGCGAACCCGATCAGGATCGTCAGCACCGCCGCCGCCAACGCCACGCTGCGGGAGCAGTAGCGGCCGACCGCGTAGAGGGCGATGAAGGTCGCCGGGGTGACGGGGTAGGACCGCCGCAGCAGCACCGACAGTATCCACGTCAACAGCAGACACCCGGCGAGCGTTATCAGTGGGAATCGTTTCTTCGCGAGCAACAGGGAGGCGTTCGCTGCGCCGAGCGGAAGCGTGAGGTGCAGATTGCCACTGCTGTGAATGTAGGGAATGAAGGCTGCGAACACTCCGGCCGACAGAATGACGTCGGCCAGACTCACGCGTCCTCCGGCCCTCGCCGGCGACCCCCTCACAGTCACATTCCGATCATCGGTCGATACTTGCCTTGCCAACCCCAAAAAAGGGCAAAGCCGCAGGTCAACCGGGGGTGTACGGGGAAGTGTCAACCAGAGGTGGACGGAATGCCGTCTCCGTCTCACGTACCGTAGCTACTGCAAGAACACGGACCACCCTATACGGCCGACGCGTCGCGATGAATTGGGGGATTCAACGGGGGACGCGATGCGATGGCCGGATCCGCAGGCTTGGATCTGTACCCGTCCAGGCCGCAGGAAGGTGAACGTCCGCGGGTTGAGCTTCTTTGGGGGAAGGGGCCTACCCGCGGGCGTTCACTCATTTGTGGACGTGGATCATTGCCTCAGATTCCCCCTAGTACCTCGTACCGTACCGGGATGACGCCCGAGAGCACCCCTCCGACCGCCCGCATCGCCGCCGTGGACAGGTCCAGGCAGCGGCCCGGCACGAACGGCCCCCGGTCGTTGATCCGTACGACGACGGACCGGGCGTTGCCCAGGTTGATGACGCGGACCAGCGAGCCCATCGGCAGCGTACGGTGCGCCGCGGTCAGCGCCTGCGGATCGAACGGCGCGCCGCTCGCGGTCGCCGGGCCGGTCCCGTAGAACGACGCCTCGCAGGTCCCCTGGGCCACGACCTCGGTCCCGGCTTGACCCCGACCGGCCTCCAGCGCCGGTCGGCGAGCCCTCTTCTTCGCCGTACGGCGCCGCGCCGACCGGGCCCGGAGCGGGCCGCGGCGCTGCGCCCGGCTTGCCCGGTTCGCCTGTTCGGGGGCGATCGGCGGGGCCGCGGGGGCCACCGCCGCCCCGACGTCCGCCCGGGGCGCGGACCGGCCGGACCCGATCAGCGTCGCGACGGCGGCCGCGAGCAGGGCGGCGGCCAGTCCCGCGACCGCGAGCAGGCGCGTACGGAGATGCGTGAATCGATGGACCCGGCGATGTCGGCCCGAACCACCCACAGAGCGTCCTTCGGTAGGGGACAGGACCTCGGGCCCCGGCCGGAGGCCGGTAAGGCCCGAGCGGCGCCGCGCCCGGAGGCGCCGCGCACAAGTCCCCGACGATAGGGGTAGCGTCCGGTGATCGCGGGTAACTCACCGTTTTCGGCAGGTGTCCCGTCGCCGCGTATCGACGTGGGCTACTCCGCGGCGCCGTCGGCGATCGCCGCGTGGACCTCCGCCCGGCGTTCGGCCAGCTCACGCTCGTGCTTGGCCCGGTCGACCTCCTCGGCGATCTCCTCGTCCTGCTTCATCAGCGCGACGAGGTCGCCCTTGGCGGCGTCGAGTACGCCCATGTCGGCGTAGGCCTTCTGCACCTTGTCGCCCCAGAGGCCGATGTCGCGGACGCATGGGACGATCCGGCTGAACAGCAGCGACTGGTACAGCGAGTAGATCGGCCCGTTGTCGACGTACTCCATGCACTCCTTGACCGGCATCCCGAGATTCTCGAAGATCTCCCTGCCCTTGAACCGGTCGCGCATGAGGTAGCAGCCCTCGACGACGAACTCCTCGCGCTCCGCCCGCTCCTTCGACGTCAGCTCGGCGTAGTAGTCCTTCAGCGCCAGCCGCCCGAACGCGACGTGCCGCGCCTCGTCCTGCATGACGTACGCGAGGAGCTGCTTGACCAGCGCGTTGCTCGACATGTCGCGGTAGAGGCCGAAGGACGCCAGGGCCAGGCCCTCGATGAGGACCTGCATGCCGAGGTAGGGCAGGTCCCAGCGGCCGTCGGTCAGCGACTCCTCCAGCAGCTTCGCGAGGTCCTGGTTGATCGGGTAGTACATGCCGAGCTTCTCGTCGACGAACTTCTTGTACAGCTCGACGTGCCGCGCCTCGTCCATCACCTGGGTGGCGGCGTAGAACTTGGAATCGAGGTCCGGCACCGACTCGACGATCCGCGCGGAGACGGTCAGCGCGCCCTGCTCACCGTGCAGGAACTGGCTGAACAGCCAGGCGCCCTGGTGACGGCCGAACTCATCGCGCCCGTCCTGGGGCATGCGTTCCCAGATGTCGGACCCGACGAGCGGGTTGAACTCGTCCGGCAGCCCGGCGACGTTGTTGACGTCGACCGGCAGGTCCCAGTCGATTCGCTTCTGGGCGTCCCACTGCTTGTCCTTGCCCTTCTGGTAGAGGGACAGCAGGCGGTCGCGGCCGTCGTCGTACTCCCACGAGAACCGCGCGGCGCCGGCGGCGGGCACCTCCCACGTCATCTCGGTGACAGGAGTGGTGTAGCGGTCGCGCATCGTCATCGGGGGACCTCCCGAGGGGATCGGCTTTACATTTGTTGGTAGCACGTAAAGCAGATCACGTCGAGGTCGTTACCGGAACATGTCCATGAGGCTCTCGCCGCGCGGAGTACGTGACACCCGCACCTGACGTCCGTTCCGCTCGCGCTGGACCAGACCGATGGCCGCCAGCCGCTCGCAGTGGTACGTGACCGCGCTCGGCGCCAGCTCCGTGAGGGCCGCCAGCTCTCCCATCGTCGGCGACTGCGCCAGAGCGCCCAGTATGTGAGCGCGCACGGGACCGAGCAGAAGCTCGAGGGCGTCCTCGCGGACCGATTCGGGCTCGCCGTGGAGCAGCCGTTCCACGCCCGGCATCGGATAGCCGATCCACACGGCGTCGGTCCGGTCGAAGTTGCAGATCAGCGCGCCGCCGCCGGACAGCATCGGGACCAGCACGAGCGGCCGGTCGCCGAGCTCGAACCGGGTCGGCTCCGGGTCGCTGACCCTGAGGACGCCGTCCTCGTACAGGCTGCGCGGATGCAATCCGCCTAGGACCACGTCGAGCCGGCCGCGTACCGCCGCGATGCCCACCCGCTCGACCTCGCGGTGGAGCAGCGGGCGAGCCTGCCGCCACAGCGGCCGGACCGCCGACCATGCCTCCCTCGTGGCGTCCGCGTGGCGGTGCAGCCAGTGCCGCGGGTGCTTCACCACCGATCCCCAGTCCGCGGGCGGGCGTCCCCCGAAGACGCTTTCCATATCCGTCCGGAGCTCGTCGGCGGAGATGTCATGCAGTCGCTCGATGAGGTCCGTGACCGGAGCCTCCGCCACCGGGTTGATCGGCGTCACGGACTCCGGCACCACGGAGCGACCCGGCACCACGATGGGCCGGATCGCCGCCGCGTTGGGAGGCGAGATCGAGGCGCGGATCCGATGGCGCCAGCGTTCCGGAGCCCCTCGGCGTCGCCCGAAGGCGTCGGTTGTGAGAGCCAGCACCGAGATGTACGGATCGAGCGCCACGCGGACGCGTGCGGCGTCGAATCCCCCGATGTGCAGTTCGGTCATGGTTGGATGAGTTCCGAGCACCGTTTCCCCGTTCCGTGTTCTCGTCGGATCTGGGACGTCTGCATCCATGATGGGGTTCCGTGATCGCTCACGGCACGGTTACTGGAACTTTCGGGCGGTTCAGGTCTCGCGCGCGGCGAAATACACGGCGGCCATGTCCTCGTCGCCGTGGCCCAGCTCGACGGTGCGGCGCAGCTGGTCGCGTACGGCCTCGGCGACCCGGAGATTCGCGCCGGAGGACCGCCCGTCGGAGGCGACCAGGGCGGCGTCCTTGGCGGCGCTGGTCGCCTTGAAGCTCGGCGTGAGCTCACCGGCCAGGACCGCCTTGCCCTTCATCTGGGCGTACTGCGAGTCGAGAGATCCGCCCGCGATCGTCTCGAAGAACAGCCGCGGATCCAGGCCGAACGCCTCCGCCAGCGCGATCGCCTCGCCCGTGGCCGCGGTCAGCGTGAGAATCCAGCTGTTCAGCACCAGCTTCATGCGCGACGCCTCCGTGCCCTGGCCCAGCCACACCGTACGAGAGCCGATCGCGCCGAACACCTCCTCCGCGCGCTCGTCGCGGGGCCCGGAGGCGAGGACGACGAGCGCCCCCTCCTCGGCGGGCTTGCGGCTGCCGAGCACGGGGCAGTCGATGAAGGGCACGTCGCGCTTGCCCGCGAGGTCTGCGAGGCGGTCGGCGGCTTCGGCTCCGACGGTGCTCATCTGCGCCCACACCGCCTCTTCCTCCATCGCGGGGAGCACTCCGGCCATGACGTGCTCGACGGTCTCGCCGTCGTGGAGCATCGTGACGACGACGTCCGCGCCGTCGGCGGCCTCGGCGGGCTCGTCGCACACCCGTGCGCCGTCCGCGGCGAGAGGCTCGGCCTTGGCCCGTGTGCGGTTCCACACGCGTACCAGGTGCCCGGCGCCCAGCAGGTTGCGGGCGATCGGCTCGCCCATGATCCCGGTTCCGAGTACGGCGACGGTGAGCTCGTTCATGCGTGGGCTTTACCCAGAGTGCGGTGCGACGATCCGGGTTCGCCCGATATTTCCCCCACGCGATACCGGCATTTCCCCTGCGTGACATCGGCCTCGGCGGGACTCAGGCCGACAGGCGCCGGGCGAGCTGTCCGGCGGTGCGGCGCATGATGGGCACGACGTCCTCGATCACCTCGTCGGTGAGGCGGCCGTGCGGCCCAGACACCGAGATCGCCGCCGGAGTGGGCGTACCGGTCACCGGGACGGCGACGCACCGCACGCCGATCTCCTGTTCCTGCTCGTCGAGGGCGTAGCCGCGCCGCCGGATGCGTGCGAGCTCCTCCATCAGCGCGGCCGGGTCGGTGATGGTGTGCGGGGTGTACGCGGGCATTCCGGTACGGGCGATGATCTCCCGGACCAGCGGCTCGGGCAGCTGCGACAGCAGGGCCTTGCCCACACCGGTGCAGTGCGGGAGCACACGCCGCCCGACCTCGGTGAACATGCGCATCGAGTGCCGGGACGGGACCTGCGCGACGTAGACCGCCTCGTCGCCCTCCAGCAGCGCCATGTTGGCCGTCTCCCCGACCTCGTCGACGAGCTGGGCGAGCGCGGGCCGCGCCCACGAGCCGAGCAGGCGCTCCGACGTCTCCCCGAGCCGGATCAGCCGCGGCCCGAGCGCGTACCGTTTGGACGGCTCCTGGCGGACGTATCCGCGGTTCACCAGGGTCCGCATCAGCCGGTAGATGGTCGGCATGGGCAGCCCGGAGACCTCGGTCAGCTCGGTGAGGGCCAGCTGGCCGCCCGCGTCGGCCAGGTGCTCCAGCAGTTCGAACGCCCGCTCCAGCGAGCGCACACTCGACGCCGAGCGCTCCGCCTGGGGCGCGGCCGCCTGCGCCTCCCCGTCGGCGGCCACTGCGGGAGCCGGTTCCTCTTCCAGGGTCGCCACTCGAACTCCTCTCGACACCTGTCGGAAGTGTAGAAAACCGGGAGGTCGGTCGGGGTTGGCCGGTCGGGAAAGACCCGGGAGGTCGGTCGGGGTTGGTTGGTCGGGAAAGACCCGGGAGGTCGGTCGGGGTTGGTTGGTCGGGAAAGACAACGTGTCGCTTCCCCGAAACGATCGCCGAGCCGTGGTTACGGTCGGCGATCTTGCGGTAGGAGTGGGAGCGATCACCTCACGGGCTGCCGGCCCGTCCCCCCGGAGGCAGACCGGCATGCGTCTGGGGGTAGCTCGATGAAGGCGGTTTCCAGGACGGTTCTGACCGCGATCGGTACCACCGCGATGACCGTTCCGGCGGTCACGTGGTCGGTCCCGCTGCCGGGGCAGGTCTCGTCCGCCTCGGCGGCCATCGTTCCGGTGGCCGCGTCGCCCGCTCCGTCCGTGGCGGCGGCACCGGATCGTGACGTGCGTCTTGAGCCGGGCCGCGAGGTGCGTCTGGAGACCGCCGTGCACGTCGTCGCGGTGATGCCCGGGGCGGTCGATTACGCGGTCACGGTACGCCCGGTCGGCGGCCCGGCGATCGGCGCGCGGCTGGTGCTGACGACCGTACGGCCCGCCGCCTGGGACGACTCCGACGCCGACTGCGCGACCATCCGGTCGGAGACCGTGCTCGGCTGCGATCTCGGCGACCTGACGGCGGCACGAACACTTTACGTTTCGGTACGGACGGGCGCGTCCGTGCCGATGCAGCCACCCGTCACGGTGGAGGCGAGCGCGGTCAACGTCCCTCGCCGTTCGATGATGGCACTCCGGACCGTCCGGCTTCCGGCCGACGGTTCGCTCACCGGGCCCGCCTCCACGACGGTCACCTCCGACGGCGCTTCCGAGCCGGGCGCGGAATCACCGTTCACCTTCACCGACACCGGCGGCTCCCCGGCGGACGAGTCCACCGCCCCCACCGGCTCGCCGACGCCCGCATCCCCCGGTCTCACCGGGCACGCCGTCTCCCCGGCAGCCCCCTCGGCGCCCAACAGACCCGCGCGCCCGGTCGGCCCGGCTGCGGGCGGCAGTCCTGCACGTCCGGTCGGTCCGGCTGTGGGCGGCAGCCATGGAGGTCCAGCCGGTCCGGTTGCGGGCGGCAGCCATGAGGGCCCTGCCGGCTCGGCCCAGGGCGCGAGCCATGCGGGCCCAGGCGGCTCCTCGGTACCGGCGTCGTCCGGTCTCACGGGCCATGCCGTGCCTCCCGCCCGCTCCTCGACGTCGAAGGGCTTCCCGGCCGCCGCGCCCGCAAATGCCTGGTCCCTGGGGTCGTTCGCCGCGTTCCCAGGACGGTCGTCGCCGGCCACGACCGGCGGGGCCGTACCGGCGGCCTTGTCGGCTCCGCGAGCGGCCGACTCTCTTGGCGCGCCGGCCTCATCGCCGACGGTGCCGCGAGGGGGTGCCTCGCCTGGACGGGTGTCCGGGGCGGCCTCACCGGCGGCAGTGCCGCGGGGTGCCTCGCCTGGACAGGTGTCCGGGGCGGCCTCGCCGTCGACGGTGCCGGGAGGGGGTGCCCTCGGTGGGCGGGCGTCCAGTAACGCGGCGCCGGCGAGTGCCGGATCCGCCTCTGGCGTCGCGGCGGGAGGCGGGCGCGCGAAGACGGCGCGACGCCAGGCCGGCGCGGTGCCGCCGCGTCTCCCCGCGGGCGGTGTCCCGAGCGGCCGGCCCGCGCGACTCGCCGCACCGGCCGGGGCACGCCCCGCCGAGCCGGTGCCGGCCCCGATCTCCGCGTCCGTCTCGACCCCGGCGGTGGGTGCGCCGTCGGCCGTGGGCGCGCCGTCCACAGCCGACGCGGCACAGGCACCGGGTGGCGGGGTGAAGACCGGTACGCCCATCAGGTTGGCCAAGTCGGCCAAGCACGCCAAGCACTCCAAACACGCCAAGCATTCCAAGCACTCCAAATCCGCTAAGCACGCCAAGCACACGCACGGCGCGGTGCCCGCCGTAGTTCCCAAGCCGGTCGGTGCCGCCGGGGCGGGCGTCCCTGTCGGACCGGGCTCACTGGTCGCCCCCGCTGGGGCGGGTGCTCCGGTCGCCCCGGCCGGGGCGGGTGTCCCGGTCCCTCCGGCTGGGGCGGGTGCGCCGGTCCCTCCGGCTGGGGCCGGTGTCCCGGTCGCCCCGGTCGGTCCGCCGAACGCACCGACGGGCGGAGCGGCGTCGCAGGCCACCCAGTCGGCCGTGCCGCTGCTCCCGAACGTCGCTCCGGCCGTGACGCCGACGGTGTCCCGACCGGAGGGCACTTCCGTGTTGACGGACATCGCCCCGGCCGGGGCACGGACGGGACGGCGATCCTGGACTGCGGCGCTCGGTATCGCCGTGGTCGTCGAGGCGCTCCTGCTGTGGCTCGCCGGTTTGATCATCGTGCGGCGCGAACACGTGACGCTGCCGTTCCGGAAGTGGATCCGCGCGGTGCGGGCGAAGAGCCCCGAGCCGACGCGTTGAGCGCGGTGGCCTGACACCCCGGTTTTGTCCGGGGCGGACAGCCTCGAGCCGACGCGTTGAGCACGGTGGCCTCTCACCCGGTTTCGGCCGGGCCGTTCCGCGCGATGACCGAGACGTCGCGGCCGGTCGGCGTTCACACGCCGGGCCTGCGGCGTTCGGCTCATTGCGCGGAACGTGCCAGCCCGTTGTGATCATTACCGCGCCACGTGGAAAAACGTTCCCTCAAAGGGCGATGGTTATTAGTCTTGCCTGATCGTCGAATTCGTTCACAGGGGAGCCACAATGGCTGCGACGGGGATGACGTGTCCGAAGTGTTCCGGGGATTGGGACACGCGGGAGCGCAACGGGGTGATGATCGAGGAATGCGTCGGCTGCCAGGGCGTATTCCTCGACCGCGGGGAGTTGGAGCGTTTGATCGATGCGGAGAGCGAGTACCTCGCCAAGCTCGATCCGAGCACGGACGACGCCAACGCGTCGTACCACGGCCGCCATCGACGGGGGATCATGCACCAGATCTTCACGGCCGCCGAATAGCGGGGTCGGTGCTCTGGAGGCGTTCCGCCTCCCAGAGGTCGCGATAGGGGCCGCGTCGTTCGACGAGGCTGCGGTGGGTGCCGCGCTGGACGATCCGGCCCCGGTCGAGCACGATCACCTCGTCGGCGGCCGCCAGGGGAGCGAGCCGGTGGGTGACCAGCACGACCGTACGCCGCTCGCCCAGCAGGGCGGTGACGAGGCGGTCCGCGGTCGCGAGGTCGAGTCCTTCGGTGGGCTCGTCGAGGACGAGCACCGGCGGATCGGCGAGTAGCGCGCGGGCAAGCAGCAGCCGTTGCCGTTGCCCGCCGGACAACCGGGTGTCGCCGACGGGGGTGTCCCAGCCGTCGGGCAGCCCGTCGATCCAGTCGAGCAGGCCGGCGCGGCGTGCGGCGTCGGCCGTTTCGGCGTCGGAGGCGTCCGGCCGTGCCAGCGCCACATTCGCCCGGATCGAGGTGCCGAACACGTGCGCGTCCTGGGTGAGGCCGCGGATGGTCGCGCGTACGTCCCGGGGGTCGTAGGCGCTCTGGAGCGCGTCTCCCAGCAGCACGATGCCCTCGGGCCGCACCTCGCCGGACAGGACGCCGAGCAGGGTGCTCTTGCCCGCGCCGCTCGCGCCGACCACGGCGATCTTCCGTCCGCCGGGGATGCGCAGGTCGATCCCGTTCAGCGCGGTCACGGAGCCGTACGACACCCGGACGCCGCGCAGCTCGATCGCCGGGCGCAGGAGCGGGCGGACCGCCGGCCGCCGCGGCCGGCTGCCCACGGCGGGGGCGGTCCTGCTCGCCGGAACGGTCCTACCCGCTCTCGCCGCCCGGCGTGGGCCGGACCGAATCGCCCGGCGCCCTCCAGGGCGCGGTGGGGCGGCGACCGTACGGTGGACGTGCCGCCCGTCGGCTCGCAGTAGGTCGGCGACCCGGCGTGCGGCCGGGCGGATCTCCGACAGCCGCCGCGCGGCGTCCGCGACGGGCAGTACGGCGTCGACCGCGGCGAGCGCCATCAGAGCGAGGACCGTGACCAGCACGCCGTCCGCGCCATGCCGCCGTGCCGTCCAGATCACGGCGAGCACGGTCGCACCTTGAACGGCCGCGCCGAGTGCCGCGATCGCCGCCTCCACCGCCCCGGCCCGCCGCTCGAGCCGAGCCAGCCGGGCCGCCGCGGCGTCCGCGCGGGCGACGAAGCGCTCCGTCGCGCCGAACGCGGCGAGGTCCACCGCGCCGCGCTCCAGGTCGAGGCCGTGAACGGCGAGGTCGGAGCGGGCGTCGGCGGCGCGGCCGGCGTACGCCCGGGCGGCGAGGGCCGCGAGAGCGGGCAGGACCGTTCCGGCGAGGACCGCCCCGCCGGCCAGGACCGCCCCCGCCGCGGGCAGCAGGAGCGAGGTCACCACGATCGCGGCCGCACCGGTGATCCAGGAGGTCGCGGCAGGAAGGAGGCAGCGCAGCAGCAGGTCCTGGACCGCCTCGACGTCGGAGACCATCCGCTGGACGGCGTCCGCGTCCCGAAACGGGGCCGGAGAGCCCTGTTCGGCCGGGTCCGTGGAGCGGCGCAGCGCCTCGTAGACGCGAACGCGCAGACCGGCGAGGACGCGGAGGGCGGCGTCGTGGCCGGCGAGTCGCTCGGCATAGCGGAGCACGCCCCGGAACAGCGCGAACGCCCGTACGCCAACGATGGCCAGGGCGAGCGCCGACAGCGGCGGGTGTTGTCCCGCCCGTGCGATCAACCAGGCGGCGGTCGCGGTGAGCGCGACCGCGCACAGCTCCGCACCCGCCCCGGCGGCCAGCGCGGCGACCAGGCGAGGCGCTTCACGCGGACCGAACAACCGAAGCACCGACCGTCCTGGCGTCAGGTGGGCGTCACCTTCACCGATCACGCGTACACCTCCCGTCCGGACAGGTGGATCACGCGGTCGGCGAGGGACAGCAGCGCCGGGCGGTGGGCGACGAGCAGCGCGGTGCGTCCGTCGAGCAGGCGGCGGGCGGCCTCGGTGACCGCCGATTCGGCCGCCAGATCGAGCCGCGCGGTGGGCTCGTCCAGCACCACGATCGGCGCGTCCAGCAGGTACGCGCGGGCGATCGCGATGCGCTGCCGCTGGCCGGTGGACAGGCCGACCCCTCGCTCGCCGAGGGGCGTCTCGTATCCGCTGGGCAGTGCGGTGATGAAGTCGTGCGCGGCGGCGGCCTCCGCGGCGGCGCGTACGGCGCCGTCCCCCGCGTCCGGACGGCAGAGCCGGATGTTGTCGGCGACCGTACCGGCGAACAGGTGCGGGCGCTGCGGCACGTACGCGACGCGGCGGCGCCATCCGGCCAGGTCGAGATCGGCGAGGTCGACGCCGTCGATCGTGATCCGGCCGCTCTCGGGGACGACGAAGCCGAGCACCGCCCGCAGGAACGTGGTCTTGCCGGCGCCGCTCGGCCCGGCGAGCGCCACCCGTTCACCGGGCGCGACGGTCAGGTCGAAGCCGTCAAGGGCGGGCACGTCCGCATCGGGGTACCGGACGACGAGACCCGCGACCTCGATCCGCGCCGCCCGCCGCTCCGAGCGAGCCCTTTGGGTGGAGCCGGGCTCGGTAACGGGTGCCCTGACCGTGCCGGGCCGCTCGGGAACGTCGGATTCAGCGATCGGTCCCGTGCCGGGACGCTGGGGAGTGGCGGGTTCGGCGAGGGCCGCCGTGACCTGGTCGAGGACGGCGCGTCCCTCAGCCGCGGCGTGGAAGCGGGTGCCGAGGAGCCGCAGCGGCAGGTACGCCTCGGGTGCCAGCAGCAGGACCAGCAGCGCCGTCCGGAGATCGAGCGAACCGTCCAGCACCCGCAGTCCGGCCGGCACGGCCACCAGCGCCACCGACAGCGTGCCGACGATCTCCAGCACGAACGAGGACAGGAACGCGATCCGCAGCGTGCGCACGGTCGCCCGCCGATGGCCGTCCGCCATCGCCCGGACCACCTCGGTCTGCGCCTCGTCCCGGCCGTACGCCCGGAGCGTCGGCAGCCCGGCCACCACGTCGAGGAAGTGGCCGCCGAGCCGGTGCAGCAGGCCCCACTGCCGCTCGGTCGCCTGCTTGGTCTTCCACCCGACGAGCGCGCCGAAGAGCGGGAGGAGCGGCAGCGTCACCAGGATGACCAGAGCCGACGGCCAGTCGGCGACGGCCAGCCGTACGAGCACGATCAGCGGGACGGTCGCGGCGGCGTACCGCTGAGGCAGGTAGCCGCCGAAGTAGGGATCGAGGGCGTCGAGCCCGCGCCCGAGCAGCGTCACGCCGCCACGCGAGCCACCGGAGCCACCGGGGGCACCGGAGCAGCGGACGCGGCCGGAGCCGTCGCTTGAGCTACCGGGGCCGGAGCGGCCGGTGCCATCACGTGCGTCGCCGAGGTCACCTGCATCGCCGGGGCCACCCGCGCCGTCAGAGCGGCGTGAGCCGTCGGCTTCGTGCCGGAGCAGGCGGGCGCGCAGCTCGTGCTTGCGGCGGGCCGCCGTCCACCGGAACGCGGTGCCCTGTCCCGCGAGGAGGACGGCGCGGCCGGCGACGACCGCAGCCAGCGGCAGCAGCAGGGCGCTTCCGGCCAGTACCCGGGACAGCAGGTCGGCCTGGGCCACGACGAGCGCGCCCTGGGCGAGCGCGAACAGCAGGTACGTCATCACAGGTAGGACGGCTTCTCGACTCGTCCGCGGAAGGTCCACCACACCCACGCCTGGGCGGCGATCAGGAGCGGAAGCATCGGGCCGGCGACCGCTAGCGTGAGGGCGGCTTCGTGCGCGAGGTCGGCGTCTGGCAGGTTCAGGGCGGCGAGGACGGGCGCGGCCGTGATCGCGAGCGCGGACGCCGCCAGCGCCCAGCCGTCCCGAGCAGAGCCGTTCCCGGCCTGGCCGCCGCGGGCCTCGCTGGCCGCCGGGCGGGAGAGTGCCACCCACACTCCGGCGAGCACCGCCGCGAGCAGGACCGCGACGGGAACCGTCGTCGCCAGGTCGTCGGCTCCGGCGCCGATGGCACAGGGCACGCCCGCCAGGAGCGCCGCCCGTACGACCCATCGGGCCACCGTACGCGCGGTCTCGGTCCCCAGCCGTACGGTGGCGAAGACCGCGCCGTGCAGCGCGAACAGGCCGCATGTCGTCACGGCGAACAGCGGACCGCCGCCGCCAATGAGCGCGCCGACCGCCACGCCCCACGACGCCGCGACTCCCCAACTGCCCGCGACGATCGCCGCGTCCCAGGCCGTCCGCCACGTGTCTTCCGTACGGCGTCCGCGCAGCCAGAGGCCCATGTCGCGGAGGATCCAGGCGGGGACGAGGACGCTCAGCGCGCCCCAGGTCCGGCCGAAAAGGTCGGCCTCGAGGACGGGGAACAGCGCGGTCAGCAGGCCGGCCGAACCGACCAGCCACACCTCGTTGCCGAGGAAGAACGGCGCGATCGCCGCGATGGTCAGCCGGCGTTCGCGGCCGAGGAACGGCAGCAGCATGCCCACGCCGATGTCGGCGCCGCCGAGCACGAAGTAGCCGACGAGGAAGAAGCCGAGCAGGCAGAACGCGAAGGTGTCCATGGAGTGCTCCGGTCAGAAGGAGGGGACGGGCTCGGCCCGGACGGCGGGTTCGGGCCGGCCGAGCGCGGAGCCGTCCGGGCCCTGTCGCGCGTACCGTCGCAGCAGCGCGATGTTCACCACGACGAGGACCGCGAACAGGGCCGTCACGCCCGTGAACACCGCGATCATCGCTCCGTGCCCGATCGGGCGCACGGCGTCGTCGGTGCGCAGCACGCCGTAGATCAGCCAGGGCTGGCGGCCGGCCTCGCGGTAGATCCAGCCGGCGAGCATCGCCACGTACGGCACGGGGAGGGTCATCATCACGACGCGCAGGAAGATCCGCCCCCGCAGGAGCCAGCCGGTGAACGGCAGCTTCACCAGCGCCATGACGGCCACGACGAACATCCACAGCCAGGCGAACATCATCGTGTCGGCACCGAACTCGGTCATGAACGGCACGTCCGCCGAGTCATGCACGTACGGGAACTGGACGCCGCCGAACGCGGCCGACGGCACGATGGCGACGACGGCCGAGATCAGACCGATCCGCAGCGACCGGCGGTAGAACTCCGGATCCTCGGACCGCCGCAGGTGCCACGCGCTCACTCCGGCCATGAAGAAGCCCGCGGTGAGGAACGCGCCGGCCGTGATGTGCCCGAGCGGCAGCAGCGCCGCCGGGTTGGTGAACAGCGCTCCCGCGGAGTCGATGCGCAGCTCGCCGCCGACCCGCAGGTACCCGACGGGGTTCTTCAGGAAGCCGTTGGCGACGAGGATGAAGTACGCCGAGACGTACGCGGTCAGCGTGACGACCCAGATCAGCGCGAGGTGGGCGTACCGGTTCAGCCGGTCCCAGCCGAAGATCCACAGGCCGAGGAACGTCGACTCGATGAAGAACGCCACGAGGGTCTCCATCGCGAGCGGGGCCCCGAAGACGTCACGGGCGTGATCGGTCAGGCCGGGCCAGTTCAGCCCGAACTGGAACTCCATCAGCAGGCCGGTGACGATCCCCACCGCGTAGTTGATGACGTACAGCTGCCCCCAGAACCGCACCATGCGGAGATGCACGGCGCTGTCGCCGAAGACCGCCCTGGTCTGCATGATCGCGACGAGCGTCGCGAGCCCGAGTGTCAGCGCGACGAACAGGAAATGGGTGCCCGCCGTCAGGGCGAACAGCGATCGGGCAAGCGACAGTGTGCTCAACGATCCCTCCAGGTCCGGTCGCGGTCCGGTGGACGCGCGTCACAGGGCCCCTGGCGAGGTCCCCGGGGCCGGCACCCTGGAAGCAAATCGGACATGGCGGGCGTATGGCGTCCGGCTGGGCTCTACATTCGCGATACACCTCGCGATGCACCCGGCACCCGCGCCGTACCGCGCGGAGTGTAGAACCTCCTCCGGAAGGAGGAGCGAGGCCGGGGGGATCGGGCGGCCCGGTCTCGAGCGGACGGCCGGGTGATCAGCCGAGCCAGCCCGGGCGTACCAGCCCGGACTCGTACGCCATGACGACGAGTTGCGCGCGGTCGCGGGCGTGCAGCTTGGTGAGGACCCGGCTGACGTGCGTCTTCGCCGTCGCCGGGCTGACGACGAGCCGTTCGGCGATCTCGTCGTTGGACAGTCCGGCCGCGACGAGTTCGAGGACCTCGCGTTCGCGGTCGGTGAGGGCGTTGAGTTCGACGGACGGCGGGGGCTCCTTGATCCGCGCCGCGAACTCACTGATCAGCCGGCGGGTGACCGAGGGCGCGAGCAGCGCGTCGCCCCGGGCGGCGACGCGGACCGCGTGGATCAGCTCGATCGGCTCGGTGTCCTTCACCATGAACCCGCTGGCCCCGGCCTTGAGCGCGCCGTACACGTAGTCGTCCATGTCGAACGTCGTCAAGATCACGACCTTGACGTCGCGGAGCCGCTCGTCGGCGACGATCCGCCGGGTCGCCTCCAGCCCGTCGAGCACGGGCATCCGGATGTCCATGAGGACGACGTCGGGCCGCTCGGCCGCCGCGAGGCGCACGGCCTCGGCCCCGTCACCGGCCTCGGCGATCACGCTGATGTCGTCCTCGTTGTCGAGGATCGAGCGGAACCCGGCCCGTACGAGCGTCTGGTCGTCGGCCAGGACGACCCTGATCGGGGGATGCACCTCCCAATCATCACATCACGCCCCATCGCGGGGCACGCCATCGCCGAGGCCCGCTTTCGGGCGGGCCCGCTGCGCACGTCAGGCCGAGGCGAGCGGCCAGGTGGCCTCGACCCTCGTCGGTGACAGGCCGAAGATCTCTGCCACGGCGTCCGGATCCGCCGGAGCATCCGGATGCGCCAGCAGGTCGGCGACGGTCGGGGGCGGCCAGGGCATGCTCGCCGCCTGCTCGACGGACACTCGCTCGATGGGCACGGAGCGGCCGTTGATCCGCTCCACCATCTCCGTGACCGTGAACTCGCTCGGGCCGACGAGGTCGTACGTGCCCGTCCGTCCCGCGCCCTCGGCGGCCTTGATGAGCGCGTCGACCACGTCGTCGGCGTGCACGGGTCGGAAGCGCTGGGTGCCGTCGCCGATCACCCGTACCGGGGCATCGGGGCGTGCCTGGCGGAACATCAGCTCGAACGGACTCGGAGCCTGCCGCCCTCCGGCGATCGGATGGATCCGGAAGATCACGCTGTCGGTGCCGGACCTCCGCAGGACGTCCTCCGCCCGGCCCTTTGACCGGACGTACCAGTTCGGGTGTGCGGAGTCGGCCGCCACGTAGGACACGTAGACGGGCCGGCACGAGGGGCCGGCGGCCTCGGCGACCAGGCGCGCGGTGGCGACGTTGCCGACCTCGTAGCTCTCCTCGTCGCGGGCAGCGAAGACGCCGCTCAGGTGGATGACGGCCGAGGCGTTCGCGATCGCCTTGGTGGCCTCCGGCGACCTCGTCCAGTCGGGGATGACCTCGTCGGCGGGAAGATCTTCGGGCGTACGCGTCAGCGCGATCACGTGGCTCCCGCGGTCGGCGAGGCGGGGCAGGAGATGGCGTCCGGTCCGGCTGTTCGCACTGGTCACGACGATGGTGCGCATGGAGTTCGACATCGCTGTTCCTCTTCTCGGTGCAATGGATGCTGTGCGAACATATGGCACAGCAAATATTCGCGCAACACCTAACCTGGAGACATGGATGCGATCGAGGAGTTCGGCCTGCTGCTCAAGGCCGTCACGCGCGAGACGGACCGGCGGATCAACGATCTGCTCCGGCCGCTCGGGATCACGACGAGCCAGGCCGAGGCCCTGCAGCTTCTCGATCGATACGGCCCGCTCTCCCTCGGCGAACTGGGCACCCTCGTGATCGCGGAAGGAGGTCATCCCAGCCGGCTCGTCGACCGTCTCGTGGCCGCCGGATTCGCGGAGCGTCGGCACGCCAGTGACGACCGGCGGCGCATCGAGATCTCCTGTACGCCACGTGGCAGCGAGCTCGCCCAGGCGGCCCGGGAGCGGAAGGCGCTGTTCCGTACGTGGCTGGAGGAACGCCTGCGCGAGACCGACCTCGCGCCGACCATCGCGTTGCTCGACGCCTGCCTGGCGGAGACGCCGCTGGCCGAAACGGTACGTCAGCGCCGCACGCGGTCTCTCGCGGGCGAGGACGTCACCGGCGACCCGGCCTGAATCAGCACATCCCGTCGCGGAGCCGGCCTGGGCCGACGTGAACACCGCAGCTGCCTTTGCCGTTGGTGAAACTACTTGACGAGTTGGAAAGTAGTTGCCATCGTGGAGAGTGCGATCAAGGGAGGCTTCTCATGTCCGAGCGTGACATGCACGACGCGATGGATGCCGCGGAGGCGCTGGCCCGCGCCCAGGACCTGGACTCCGCGGTACGAGGCGGTTCCCGGTGGGCCGTTCGCTATCAGCTGGTCTATGGGGTCGCGATCGCCATCACCGTGGCCGTGGTCGGCCTGCTCGGCCACCCCGTCGGCACAGTGGTCGGCACGGTCTTCTGGCTCGTGACCCTCGCCGCGCTGATCGTCTACGCGTTGCGGCAGCCGGTGATCCGCCGGGGATTCGGACAACGTCACAGCCTGGCGCTCGGCGCGTCGACGATGCTCTACATCGTGACGCTGTTCACCGGCACTTCCCACTTCGAGGGCGATCCGGCCTGGTGGCTGCCCGGAGCCGTGGTCGTGGCCCTGCCCGCGTTCATCGGCGCCTACGTGGCGGCACGGCGATGACGCATCCACGCCATGGCCTCGACGAGGTGATCCACTCGCCGGTGCGCTTCTCCATCGTGGCGACCCTGGCGGCCGCGGAGAAGGCCGAGTTCGGCTACGTCCGCGACACCGTGGAGGTGAGCGACTCGGTGCTGTCCAAGCAGGTCGGTGTGCTGGAGAAGGCCGGCTACGTCAAGGTCACCAAGGGCTACGTCGGCAAGCGGCCCCGCACCTGGCTGGCGCTGACCCCCGACGGCCGGGCGGCTTTCGCCGCCCACTGCCAGGCACTGCGCGCCATCGCGGGCGATGCTTGAGCTGGAGACCTTTTCAGCCCGCATCCGGTCGGCTCCCACTCGCAATGGCCGTCGACACCAGCGATCACGCGCCTGTGGATGACGGGGCGTCGGCGGAGGCGAGCGGTAGGGAGGCGCGGACGAGGAAGCCGCCGCCGGGGCGGGTGTTCGCGGTCAGGGTGCCGCCGATGGTGGCGGCGCGCTCGCGCATTCCGCGGATGCCGTTGCCCGCGCCGGCGTCGGAGCCGCATCCGTCGTCGGTGATCTCTACGGTCACCTTGTCGGCGTCGTACCCGACCAGGACCGTGGCGGTGGCGGGGCCGGCGTGGCGCATGGCGTTGGTCAGGGCCTCCTGGATGATGCGGTAGGCGGTAAGGTCGACCGCCGACGGCAGCGAGGTCCGGTCGCCGGAGACGGTCAGCTCGACGGGGAGCCCGGCGTTCCGCGTTCGGACGATGAGCTCGTCCAGGTGGTCGAGCGAGGGCGCCGGCGTCAGCGGCTGAGCCTCGTCGACCTGGCGGAGCACGCCGAGCGTCGTGCGCAGTTCGCGCAGTGTCTCCTTGCTCGCATCCTTGATCGCGCTCAGTGCGGCGTACGCCTGCTCGGGGTCGCGCCGGTGCAGCGCGGCGCCCGCCTGCACGTTGATGAGCGAGATCTTGTGCGCGAGCACGTCGTGCAGCTCCCGGGCGATGCGCAGCCGCTCCTCGGTGGCCCGCCGCAGCGCCTCCTCCTCGCGGGTGCGCTCCGCCTCGGCGGCCCGTCGCCGGACCTCGTTGAGATAGGCGTTGTGGTAGCGGGTGACCTCGCCGGCGATGACGACGACCAGCACCCACGCCAGCACGCCGAGGAACCGGAACACGTCCGGCCGATGCCCGACGCCGAATTCGGCGACCGCGAAGACCGACAGTCCCGCCGCCGTGCCGACGTACGCGGCGACCCGCCGGCCCTGGGCGGCGGCCAGGTAGGAGGCGACCGCGAATGTCGCCATCTCCATACCGTCCGGGAAGGGGCCGACGTAGTAGTACGCGGTCGAGACGGCGACGACCGTCGTCGCGAGGACCGGCGCGCGGCGGCGGAAGGCCAGCGCGACGACGCCGATGCCCATCATGAGGTACGCCTTGGGCCCCACCGCCGTGATGCCGCCTGCGTGCCACATCGTGCTGACGATCACGATCACGGCGACGACCGCGGCGATCAGGAAGTCGGCGCGTTGCCCGCTGGGCAGCCGGGGCTTCTTCACCTCTCGCACGGTAGTCGAGCCCGCCGGGTTGTCACGCGGGTGACAACGGGGCTCCGGCGAATGTGGCCTACGAGGCAAGTCGCCGCTCCGCGCCCCGCGATAGCGTCACGCGGTCACGATGATCACGGGTGGTGTCGGCCTTGGCGCCGGGGCGAGGCAGGGAGTGCGGATATGGCACTGATCGGGCGCCGTGTCGACTCCGATGCCCTGAACGAGCCGCTCATCGCATCGGTGGCCCGCTGGGCGGCGGAGATGCCGTCCGCGCCCGCCTTCACCTTCGTCGACTACACGGAAAATGACCGGGAGGTCGGTCGGGGTCGGTCGGTCGGGGCTAGCACGCAGACGCTCACGTGGGGTCAGGTCCACCGGCGAGCGCGGGCCGTCGCCGCCCGGCTGCGTGAGGTCGCCGAGCCCGGGGAGCGCGTCGCGCTGCTCATGCCGCAGGGCCTCGAGTACCTCACCACGATGATCGGCGCGTTGTACGCCCGGCTCATCGCGGTCCCGCTCTTCTCCCCGGACCTGCCCGGCCATGCCGACCGGCTGATCCGCGCGTACGGCGACGCGGACCCGTCCGTGGCCGTCACGACGACGGCGGCGCTCCCGCAGGTGGAGCGGTTCCTGGATGAGCAGAGCGCGCCGCGTCCCAAGGACGTCGTCCTCGCCGACGCCGTCGCCGTCTCGCTCGCCGCGTCGTGGCAGGGCGAGGAGCTCGCCCTGGACGACGTCGCGTACCTGCAGTACACGTCGGGATCGACCCGAGCACCGGCCGGGGTCCAGATCACCCACCGGAACATCACCGCCAACGCCCTGCAGGTGTGGACCGCGTACGAGGCGCGGCCCGGACAGACCGTCGGTGTGAGCTGGCTGCCGCTGTTCCACGACATGGGCCTGATCCTCTCGCTGGCGCTGCCGCTGGTGCACGGCAACCACGTGGTGCTCACCGACCCGGTCGCGTTCGTGATGCAGCCGCTGCGCTGGCTGGAGCTGCTGTCCGAGCAGGACGACGTGGTCACCGCGGGGCCGAACTTCGCGTACGAGTACTGCGCCTCCCGCGTCACCGAGGAGGAGAAGGCCCGGCTCCGGCTCGGCGGCGTACGGGTCGCGCTGAACGGGGCGGAGCCGATCCGGCCCGGCACCGTGATGGGCTTCGCCGACGCGTTCGGCGAGGCGGGGCTGCGCTCCGAGGCGCAGTCGCCGGGGTACGGCCTCGCCGAGGCGACCGTCTACGTCACCAGCAAGACACGGGGCGAGCCGCGGTTCACCGCCTTCGACCGGGCGGCGCTGACCGAGGGCGTGGCGCGGCCGGGCACGGACGCCGTCCTCGTCTCCTGCGGCACACCGACCGGCCAGGCCGTCGCCGTCGTCGACCCCGAGACCCGGGCCGAGGCGCCCGACGGGCGGGTCGGCGAGATCTGGGTGAACGGGCCGAACGTCTCGCCCGGCTACTGGCGCAACCCCGAGAAGACCGCCGAGGTGTTCGGCGCCGTACTGGAGGCCCCGGCCGACGGGCTGCCCGCCGAAGGCTGGCTGCGCACCGGTGACCTCGGTGTCGTCCACGACGGCGAGCTGTACGTCACCGGCCGGGTCAAGGACCTCATCATCATCGACGGCCGCAACCACTATCCCCAGGACGTGGAGGTCAGCGCGCAGCAGGCGCACGAGGGGATCAGACGCGACCACGCGGCGGCCTTCGCGGTCTCCGGCGAGGACGGCGAACGGGTCGTGGTCGTCGCCGAGCGCGGCCGGCGCGGTGAGGGCGTCCCCGTCGAGGACATCGCGCGTGCCGTCCGTCGCGCCGTGAACGCCGTCCACGAGCTGCGCGTGGACGACTTCGTGCTCGTGGAGCCGGGCGGGGTCCCGCGGACGTCCAGCGGCAAGATCGCGCGGAGTGCCTGCCGGGAGCGGTACCTGGCCGGGACACTGCCCGTCGTCCCCTGATGTTCGCCGGTCTGGGACGGCTCGTCCATCGACGGCGGCTGAGCTGCCTCGCGCTGTGCCTGATCTTCATGGTCGTGTCCGGCATGTGGGGAGCGGGCGCGGTCGCGCGGCTGAAGAGCGGCGGCTTCGACGACCCGCACTCCTCCTCGTCGCTCGTCGCCAAGCTGTCCGCGCAGTACTTCAGCAACTCCACGCCCGACGTCTTCGTCATCTACCGCAGCGACCGGCTGACCGTCGATGACCCCCGCTTCCGGGGCGCGGTCACCACGGCGCTCGCCCGCCTGCCCAAGGACAAGGTCCGCAACGTCCTGACGTACTGGAGCCAGACGCCCCGGGTGGCCGAACTCGCGTCCAAGGACCGGCACGCGACGTTCGCCGCCGTGCAGCTGGCCGGGGACGACACGGCGAAGGCCAGGGAGTACGACGCCATCGCCGGCCTGTTCACCGCACCGGACCTGAACGTACGGGTCGGCGGCGGCGTGCCGCTCGCCAAGGAGTTCAACACCCAGACGCAGCGTGACCTGGCCCGGGCGGAGGCGATCTCGTTCCCGGTGCTGCTCGTCCTGATGCTCTTCGTGTTCGGCAGCCTCGGGGCCTTCTGGCTGCCGCTCGTCGTCGGAGTCTTCTCCATCGTCGGCGCGTTCACCGTCCTGCGGCTGCTGACGATGGTCACCGACATCTCCTCGTTCAGCGCCGAGGTCATCACGATGATGGGCCTCGGCCTGGCGATCGACTACTCGCTGTTCATCGTCAACCGGTTCCGGGAGGAACTGGCGCGCGGCACCGACCGGCCGACGGCCCTCGCCAACACGATGGCGACGGCCGGCCGCACCATCGCCTTCTCGGGCATCACGGTGACGACCGCGCTGAGCGGGCTGCTGCTGTTCCCGCAGATGTTCCTGCGCTCGGTCGGCATCGGCGGCATGGCGGTCGTCGCCGTCGCGATCGGCGGCGCGCTGTTCCTGCTGCCCGCGCTGCTCGCCCTCCTCGGCCACCGCGTCGAGTTCGGCCGCATGCCCTGGCGCCGTCGATCGCGCGGGGACCGGCGTACGAGCGGCCCGTGGTACCGCCTGGCGACCAGCGTCATGCGCCACCCGATCCTGTACTTCGTCGCCGTCATGACGGTCCTCGGCGTCCTGACCACGCCGTTCCTGCACGTCCGGTTCGGCACCACCGACGTGCGGGTGCTGCCCGCGAGCAGCCCGAACCGGCAGCTGTACGAGGCGTTCCAGCGGGAGTTCCCGACCGGCTCGAAGGACCCGATCGACGTCGTCCTGTCCGGCGACCTCGTGCCGAAGAACTTCGTGCCCACGAAGAAACGCCCGGTCCCGTCGTTCATCACCGACTACGAGGCACGGCTGCGGCAACTGCCCGGCGTCACCAGCGTCGAGATCACCGGATACGCCGAGAAGTACGCCGCCGTGCGGATCTCCGTACGGCACCAGTACGCGGGGATGAGCGACCAGGCACGGGACCTGGTGCGGCACATCCGCGCGATCCCTCTGCACCGCGAAGCGCTGTACGCCGACGTGGGCGGTGGCACGGCCGCCCAGATGGACCTGATGGACAGCCTGAAACGCGGCCTGCCCACGGTCGGCGCGATCATCGGACTCGTCACGTTCCTGCTGCTCTTCATGGCGTTCGGGTCGATCGTGCTGCCGCTCAAGGCCGTCGCCATGAACCTGCTGTCCCTCGGCGCGTCCTTCGGCGCCATCGTCTGGGGTTTCCAGGACGGCCACCTCGCGCGCCTGCTGCACTTCACCCCGACCGGCACGACCGAGCCGACGACCATCATCCTCGTCCTGCTGACGGTCTTCGGGCTGTCCATGGACTACGAGGTGTTCCTGCTCAGCCGCGTCCGCGAGGAGTGGGACCGTACCGGGGACAACGCGCGATCCGTCGCCGTCGGGCTGCAGCGCACCGGCGGCATCATCTCCAGCGCGGCGCTGCTGTTCCTCGTGGTGATCGCGGTGTTCTCCACCGCGGACATCATGCTGGTCAAGCTGATCGGCGTCGGCATGTTCGTCGCGATCGTCGTCGACGCCTCCCTCGTGCGCATGCTGCTGGTCCCGGCGACGATGCGCTTCCTCGGCGCGGCGAACTGGTGGCTCCCTCGCCCGCTGCGCGCCCTCCACTCCCACCTCGACCTGGGCGAACACGACGACCCTCCCCCCGCCCCGACCGCACGGGCAGGGAAGACCGCGCCCGAGCGCGTACGGCCGGCGGAGAGCGCACTTGCGCCCGGGAGCGTACGAGCGCCTGGGGGTGAGCCTGCGCCGGCGAGCGTATGGGCGTCTGGGGGTGAGCCCGCGGCGGCGAGCGCTCGGGTGTCCGGGGGTGAACCCGCGCCTGGGACCGCACGGACGTCTGGGGGTAAGCCCGCGCCGGGGAGCGTACGAGCGCCTGGGGGTGAACCTGCGCCGGGGGGCGGACGGGCAACGGAGCGCGCCGTTCCGGGGCACGCTGCCGAGAGACCGCCCGCGCCGAGGGTGCGGCGGCAGGCGGCGCGGCTGGCCGAGCTTCGGGCGGAGCGCCGGGCGCTCCGGACCGTCCCTGAGCGGGCGGCCCCCGCCGACCCGGCGCTCCGGACGGTCTCCGGACGAGCCGCCCCCGCCGACCCGGCGCTCCGGACCGTTTCCGGACGAGCCGCCCGCGCCGACACGGCGGACGAGCCCACGCTCGCCGACGAGATCCTGCGCCGGGTCGCGGAGGTCAACGGCCGTGCCCCGGCATCCCCGGAGGCGCGCGAGACGGCACCCGGCCGCCGCGCTTCCCGCCCCCAGAGAGAGATCGTTCCCAACCCGGATGGACCCGGGTGGCACTGGAAGACACCGGAGGATTAAACATGCCAGGTAGTCCGCTGCGCCGCGCCATCGCGTCGACCATGGGCGCAGCCCTGGCCGTCGCCGCGGCGGGGGCCGCTCCCGCCGCGGCGGCGAGCAAGCCGAGTTCGAAGGTTCCGAAGACCGCCACGGCGAGCGACGGCTCGCGCGTCACCGCGCAGAAGTGGTTGACGAGCCACGAGGTGGACCTGACGGTCAAATCGGTGGCGCTCGGCCAGACGGTCAAGGTGCGGATCCTGGTGCCGAAGGGCTGGAAGACCTCGACGACCAAGAAGTTCCCGGTGCTGTACGCGCTGCACGGCGGCCGGGACCACTACGTGTCGTGGACTCGGAGCACCGACATCGAGACCTACGCGTACCGGTACAACGTCATGGTCGTCATGCCGGAAGGCGGCGTGAACGGGTCATATACGAACTGGTACAACTACGGCAAGTACGGCTCCCCGCAGTGGGAGACCTTCCACAACTTCGAAGTCCGGGAGATCGTGGAGCGCGCCTACCACGCCGGCACGTCCCGGGCCGTCATGGGCAACTCCTCCGGCGGGCAGGGCGCGATCACCTACGCGGAGCGGTACCCGGGCCTGTACCGCTACGCCGCCTCGTTCAGTGGCCTGCTGTCGATCCGGTCGGTCGGCGTGCCGGCGCTGCTGATGTTCACGATCGTCGGCGCGGGCGACGGCACCGACCCGTTCCGTATCTGGGGCGTGCCGGGCGCCGACGACGTCAACTGGCGCCAGCACGACCCGCTGTACCTGATCCAGCGGCTCAAGGGCACGGGCGTCTACATCTCGGCCGGCACCACCGGGAAACCCGGCCCCGGCGACAACCCCAAGACCCCGCCGTGGGACATCGGCCTCATCAGCGAGCGGGTCGTCGGCGCTACGGACGTCACATTCCTCCAGAAGGCCCAGCAGCTCAAGATTCCGATCACTTCGCACATCTACGGCAACGGCCGCCACGCGTGGCCGGCCTGGATTCGTGAGATGCACAACGCCTGGCCCAAGCTCATGGCCGCCATCGGCGCCAAGCGGGTCTGACGCCTATCGCTAGAGGTGACAATGCGCCGCAGTCGCCGAGGAGACCTGCGGCGCATCATTAGGCCGACTCGGCCGCGGCGCGCATGATCGCCCGCCGGATGGGTTCATAGCCGGTGCACCGGCAGATGTTGGACTCGACCAGGCCCTGTACCCGTTCCGGATCGTCGCCGATTGTGGGGTCGGCCTCCAGGGCGCCTGCCGCCACCATCAAGAAGCCCGGTGTGCAGAAACCGCACTGCAGGGCGTGCTCGGCGGAGAAGGCACGTTGGAGCGGATGCGGCTCGCCGTCAGGCCCCGCCAAGCCTTCGACGGTGCGTATCGACCTGCCGTCGCACTGTACGGCCAGCATGAGGCATGAGCGGACGGCCTCGCCGTCCACCAGCACGGTGCAGGCACCGCGGACGCCGTGCTCGCAACCGAGGTGTGTCCCGGTCAGCCGGCAGTCCTCGCGCAGGACATCGGCCAGGATGCGTCGCGGCTCGACATCCAGCGAGTGGTCGTCGCCGTTGACGGTAAGTGTGATCCTCACTGAAGGGCCCCTTCCGCCCCTGCTCGGCGGCGCCCCGGCACCTCTCGGGCGGCCGCGCAGTCCACACCGCGCACCACACCGTGCGCGATCCTGCTTCTGACGAAGACCGCGTCCAGGCAACCCGGCACGGCGATATCAGCGACGAACCGGCCATGGCCGGTCAGCAGCCGCCGGTCCTCTCGTCTGGTCCACTGCTCCATGTCGATCCTCCAGAGCCGACTCGATCGGTGAAGGCCACTGCGGGTACCGATCGGCTCGTCATAGCCAGGTCGCCTCGCGACGGAGCCCGCGCGGCGTCAGGCTGCTGGGGGATTGCTCCGCCCCCGGCCCGGTGCGGTGGATGCGCGGCCGGGAGCGAAGTGGAGTTTGACCCAATTTAGCAATGGCGAGTAGCCAGGCGTGTTTCAACCCCCGGTCCGGCTCCGAGCAATGGGTGGGAGCCGGAAGAGGTCTTGATCATTACCCGTGGCCGTGTCGTCCATGCGGCCAGGATTCAGGGGAGCCGACCGGGCTTGTCGACGATTCCGACCTGGACGATCTCGCTGGCGACATTGACGGTGCCCGCCTTGACCACCTCGGTACCGCCTTCCTTCTGGCGAGTCCGAAGGTCACGTGTCATGAGCATCCGATCACCCCGATACGCGTAGGTGCCCGGGTCGAGCAGGACCTCCTCGTCCAGCGGGACGTCTCCCACGGCCGCGTCGGTGCGTCCGACGACGGCGATCGCTGGCCTGCCCCGTACATCCCGGACGTTCCTTCGAACCGTCACTCCGGGGAGCTTCTTCATCGCCTGGAAGGTCGCCGCTTCGAGCTTGGGAGGCACCACGGCGACGACGCGGAGGATCTCGCTCAGGACCTCGAAGTCCGTTGTCCGGTCGGTACGGGGCCGGTGCGTTCTGATCCAGCGCAACAACGCGTCAGGCTCACGCGGCAGCGACGAGACCGTCTTGTAGTCCTGCGGCGGAAACGCCGAAAGGTGGTCGAGGCGGCGCAGGCGGCCATGCGGCGCGTCCGCCACGAACACCACGGGACCCCCCGCAGCGGTCCAGCGGTAGACGTCGAACCCGAAGTGGTCGCTGCCGGGCTCGACCCAGCGAGTGTGCTCGTAGACCCACTGACCTGGACTCGGCGGGGTGAACGGACGTGACGCGGCCGCGGCGCTGGCCCGATCCAGTACCGCGGCGGCATTGGCGACCGGCTCGTTGCCTCCGACGTCGAGCGTGACCGTGACACCGGCGGCGACCGCCGTGGCCAACGCGCCGGCGATCGCCCACCGCCAGGCGAGTCGAGGTGCGTGCCGACGACGCTGGGATCGGGCCGGTTCCGCGATGCCCGTCAGAAGCCGCGCTCTGGCGGCCTGTCCCGCACCCGGCGTGATCTCCGGAGTTGAACGGCGCAGGTCCTTGATCAACTGCATCTCGTCCATGACTCAGTTCTCCAAAGACGTGGCGAGGGGGTGATTGCCGCCGAGCGTCTTGCGTACCTCCCGGCGCGCCCGGTGCAGGCGGGATCGCACCGTGCCGACAGGGACGGAGAGCGCTTGGGCGGTCTCCTCGTAGCTGAGGTCGCCCCAGGCCACGAGCAGCAGCACGTCGCGATCGCCCTGTGACAGGCCGGCCAGCGCTCCGGCGAGCCGGCGCTCCTGCTCCTGCGCGACGACGCGGCCGGTGACCTGGTCGGCGATCGGCTCGGGCAGCGGATCGACCCCCGTACGGCGGAGCGCGCGCAGGTACCGCTCCTCATCCCGGCGGTGCCGGGCGACGAGCGACGTCGCGATGCTGTACAGCCACGGCAACGCGTGGCTGTAGGACAGGTCGTAGGTGTCTCGGCGCTGGAAGGCGATGAGGAACGTCTCGCCGACGAGGTCGTCGGCGACCTGCGTCCCGAGCCGGCGGGCGACATAGCGATGGATCGGCCGGTGATGCCGGTCGAAGAGGGTCGCGAACCGCTCCGGGTCGGTCCAGGACCGGCGGATCAACTCGGCATCGGTCAGGTCGGTGTCTCGCGTCGTCGCCATGGGTGCCCCCGGTCGGATCACGACAGCTCTCGTTGCAGCCGGGGTGGTCTGCACTGGGAGCGCGGTCTTGCGCTGAGTGCTCTCACAGAGAATCCCTTCGGCGAGGTTGTGTCGTCAGGCTTTATGCCGAAGAGCCCCACTGAGTTCTCGGATCCGGTCACCTCACACGCCGACGACGACGGCCGGGCACGCCCGGCCTGCCGGGATTCGCGAGATGCACAACGCCTGGCCCAAGCTCATGGCCGCCATCGTCGTTGAGCGCGTCTGAGAGTTGGGTTCCAGCGTCCGGGACGCACGAACCAATCACCTCGGATTGGCCCTGGTCACTGTCTTACGACGACCGGAGGATGGTGCCCATGACGACAACACACGAGACGGGTCGGGTGTCGATCGAGAAGGTCATCCAGTCCTTGCGCGGCCCTTATCAGCCGCAGGATCTGGTCACGGCGAACGACACGGTCGTCCGAATCGCCCGGTTCGAGGGCGAGTTTCCCTGGCATGAGCACGATGAAGACGAGCTCTTCTTGTGCTGGGACGGGAGCTTCCGCATCGAACTGGACGGACGGGAACCGGTCACGCTCGCCGCAGGCGAGTTGTTCGTCGTGCCCAAGGGCATCAGACATCGGCCCGTGGCCGAGCACGCCGCACATGCCCTGATGGTCGAGCGTCCCGAGACCAAGCAGTACGGAAACTGAGGTCCCCACGGCGACCCGCTCAGTGGGCCGTGATGAGCAGGCGCAGAGCGAGGGCACAGATCACGGCGCTGGAGGTCACCGCCGTGATCAGCCGCCCTCGACTGCCGATCAATGCCCGGCCGAGCAGTGCTCCACTGCCGGCCAAGAGCAGCTGCCAGCTGGCAGACGCGGCGAACGCGGCGAGGACGAACACCGCCTGTTGCAGGTGATCCGGCGCGGCCGTGCTCTGGTCGCCGAGCACGAGAGCGGCGAAGTAGATCACGGTGATGGGGTTCATCATGGTCAGTCCCAGCAGCGCCACGTACGCCCGGCCGGGGCTGATCGGTGTCTCACCGGCCTGGGCTGCCGCCTGGGTCTTGCGGTACCGGCGGATCGCTCGGGCCGCGGATCGGACCGCCAGCGCGAGCAGCACCAGGGCCGAGGCCCAGCGCAGGGGTGTCATGATCGGTCGGATCACCGGGGTGACCGCGGAGCCCGCCAATGCGGCGATCAGCGCATACAGGCCGTCCGCGGTCGCGACGCCGAGTGCGGCGAAGGCACCGATTCGCAGGGTCGTGCGAGCGGTGAGGGCCACCAGATATGTCGCGACCGCCCCGACCGGCATGGCGATGCCATAGCCGGCGAACAGGCCCGCGACCAGGGCGGCGATCACGCTCGTGGAAGCGTAGGCCTCCACGGTCGGCCGGTCTGCTGCCGGCCCCGCACCGATCGGACGGTGTGGGACAACGGCAGAGAGGCGGTGATCCTGGTCATGGGCAGATCCTCGGGGCGGCGAGCATGCCCGCACAACTCAATTTCGCGTTGCTCACGAGCCTGCCGACACGGCGAACGCCGTCAGCTCACCGGAGATGTCCGGGCCGGCCGGGGTGTACACGACCTCGGTCACTCCGGCGGCGCCGGCCGCGTCGAACCGGGCGGCGATGGAGGCGGCGTCGCCGGTCCAGCCGGGCTCCAGGATCGCCGGTCCGGCGGCGGCGACGATGGAGCGGTCGCGTTCGGTCAGCCGGGACAGGTGGCCCTGGTGGGCGATGAGGTGCCGTTGACCCTCGGGCCGTACGGCCTCGACCGCGGCGCGCCACTCCTTCCCGCCGGGCATCGCGTCGACCGCGTCACCCGCGTTCTGCCATACGGCGTGCACGACGCTTGCGTAGCCGGGACCGGCGGCCTCGATGACGCGGGCGGCGGTGTGGTCCTCGCCCGGCCGCAGGACGGTGCCGAACCTGAGCAGCGCGCACTCCGCCCACTCTCGATCAGCCTCCGGCGGGATCGCCGTCATGACGACACCCGGCGCGTCGAGCTCCCGTGCCGTCGCGAATCCCTTCGGGCCTGAGGCCGCCACCCACAGGGGCACCTCGATCGGGCGCGCGGGACCGTGGCCGGGCAGGTGCATCATCTGACAGGGGCGGCCGTCGACCTCGACGACCTCACCCTTGAGCAACGCTCGTACCTGCCCGTACTGACGGGCGAGGTCGGCCCATGCGATGGGCTTCCGCCCCAGAGCGTGCCGGGCCGTGTAGCCGGTGCCGAAGGCGACGATGAGCCGGCCGGGCGCCACCTCGTGTACGGAGCCGATGGCCGATGCGGTCACCATGGGGTGACGCAGGCTCGGCACGGCCACCCCGGTGGCGAGCCCGATCCGCTCGGTCCCGGCGGCGACGCGCGCCAGCGCCACCCAAACGTCGCCGTGCAGGGCGGGCGAGTCGAACAGCCAGACGCGCCGATACCCGAGTCGTTCGGCGAGCCGGGCCTGGTCGACGACGTCAGCGGTCGGCGGAAGCGCGCAGGAGTACGCGGGCCGCGCCGTCACGACGGGCTCGCGGTCGAGGCGGGCTCCCACAGGGCGATGAGGGCGCCTTCGGGATCCCGGATGACGAGCACGGAACCCACGGGAAGGTCCACCCGTGGCCGGGCGATGGTCGCACCCAGCTCCGTCGCCCGTTTCACCGCGTCGTCCAGGACGGCCACCTCCGCGTAGGGGATCCACTGTGGCTTCCGATCGTCGTCCGGGGCGAGCTGCGTGAGCCCTCCCCATGGACCTTCCGCGTCGACGAACATCGGCACGGTCGAGGGCCCGGCGGGGACGTCGGCGACGGTCCAGCCGAAGAGCCCGGTGTAGAAGCGGCGCGATGCCTCGGGGTCGGCGGTCCGCAGATCCATGAAGACGAACGGTGGGGTCACGACTGCCCTCTCGTCGAAGCGGGTGCGCCCGGAATCAGGACACGCGTCCCAGGACGCGCGTCCTAACTTAGGACAAGCGTCCTGATCGTGCAATGAACGAGTACGCTCCTCGCCTATGGGGTCATCCGTGGAGCGGCGATGGTCGCCGAGCCGGCGCGCCAAGAAGGAACAGATCATCGATGCGGCCATGGAGGTCCTCGCCCGGGACGGCCTGGCCGCGTGCACCGCGCGTGCGGTGGCGGACGCCAGTCCGCTGACGAAGAGCGCGATCCACTACTACTTCGATGACATGGACGAGATCATCGACGGCGCGATGGACCGGCACATGCGCGGCTGTCTCGAACGCATCGGTGAGGCCGCGGATCGGCATGACCGCCCGGCCGATCGCTTCTGGGCCGCCGTCGAGGCGTACCTCGAGATCTTCGCCGAGCGGCCGAACGCGGCCCTCCTGTGGTTCAGCTACTGGGTCGACGTCGGGCAGAAGGGCCGCCTCGAGCCGATCGACCGGATGCACCAAGCGATGATCGACGTCCTACGCGACCTGCTGGCCGACATCCCGGTCGACGACCCGCCCAGGCGAGCTCACGCACTGTTCTCCTACCTGCTCGGCACCCTCATGCAGCAGGCCGTACGCCCCCTGCCGTTCGCTGCGCTGAGGCCGGAGATCGCCACCGTGTGCCGCCTGGACTCCGCGCTCTCCGCCTGAAACGGGGCGGCCGTCATCGGGGTCGGGCGGCTCAGGTTCGAACGGCGGTGGCCGCCAGTGTGGTGTACGGCATCGTGAAGCCACCCCCGACCTTGTCGATGGCGGCACCGACGTCCTCCAGCACCTCCGCCAGCTTGTCCGGCGGGAGCTGGGTGAGGGCACCGGTGGTCGGCAGCAGGTCCAGCCACTCGTCCCGGGTGTAGGACTGCTCCCAATCGAATCGCCACTGCTCCGGCTCGCCGAACCCGCCCGCCTGCCGGATCCCGTCGGCGGCCGAGGCGAACATCGCCTGGTAAATGTCCATGGCCGTCCTGGCCGGGCCGTTGCCCGACGACGGGAGGTTCACCGGCGAGTCGGGCACCACCCGCCGGAGTGCCGATGCGAGGGCCTCTCTCGCCTCGGGCGGGGCGTCGAACACGTGCCCGAACACCGCCAGCCGGCCGCCGGGCCGGAGGACCTGCGCCGCCTTGGCCACACCCGCGACCGGGTCCACCCAGTGCCAGGCCTGTCCGGCGACGACCGCGTCGAACACCCGGCCGGCGGGGTCCCACGCCTCGAAGGTCGCCACCTCGACCTCGACCCCGGTCCGCCGGGCGAACTCGGCCATCCGCGCGTCGGGGTCGACGCCGAGCACCGTACAGCCGGCCGCCAGGAACTGCCGGGCCTCGATGCCGGTGCCACAGCCGACGTCGAGGACGTCGCGGCCGGGGCCGGCGGCGACGATCCGCTCCACCAGGGCGTCGGGATAGCGCGGCCGGGCCCGGTCGTAGCGCTCGGGGTCCACACCGAACGACTCCGCCATCGCTCGGGCTCGATGCGCCTCACGGGGCGCGCGTTCGGAAGGAGTTGGTTGCTCCTGCGGTATAGTGGGCATGCGCCCACCTTAGTGGGCGCGCGCCCACTCGGTCAACGAGTTGGGGCCATTCGACGTACGGAGGGATGCGCGATGCCGACCGGGGTGCACATCCGTGACGCGCGTCAGCAGCTGTTCGACGCCGCCGAGCGCGTCCTGCTCCGGGACGGGGCGAGCGCGCTGACCAGCCGGGCTGTCACCACCGAGGCGGGCGTCGCCAAGGGAGTCCTGCATCGGCACTTCGCCGACTTCGACGCCTTCCTCGCCGAGCTCGTGCACGACCGCATCGCCCGCGTCGAGGCCCAGGCCGCCGCCCTGCGCGAGTCCGCCGGGACCGGCACCGTCGCCGGCAACCTCACCGGCGCGCTGATCGAGCTGTTCGACCCGGTCGCCGTGGCGATCGTCGGTCTCGTCATCTTCCGCGACGAGCTGCGCGCCCGGTTGCGTCAAGCCGGGCTGGCCCATGGCATCCCGATCATGACCGAGGCCAGCGCCATGATCCGCTCCTACCTCACCGAGGAGTGCGAACTGGGCCGCATCGCGGTCGACGCCGACGTCGACTCGCTCGCGCTCTCGCTGATCGGCGGCGGGCACATGCTGTTCGCGGACAGGAAGGGCGCCCCGCCGGACGCCGACGCCGTCGACAAGCTCGTGACCACGGTCATCGCCGACGTCGTGCAACGACGGCTGCTCTGAACCGCCCGGCGGCAACCTGGCTTAGAGGCTCCTGACCTCTGGCATGACCGGCCTCAAGATTCGGTTTTCGCATAATCCGGATTTTGTCTGCCGTTATCCGGTAGAACTCTGGGCGTCCGGGTTCCTCACACGTCCTTACTGAAGGATGTCGTCGTCCTTGACCGTCTCCGCTCCCGAACCTTCCGACCCGGACGACGAGTGGTACGAGGAGGAAGTTAGGCCCCGCGGTCGCTACCTGCTGCAGTCCTCCGTATTGCCCGGCAGCGCGCGGCAAGACATCGACCTGCGGCCCCTCCCGCTCATTAGCTGACGCCTCACACAGATTTCGGTGCGACCCCCCATGAAAATCTTGTGCCTGGAATGCCGGAACGCTGAATATTCCTTGGAATATGCCACTCAGTCCAGTGCCGAAGTCGACCTTGCGATGCCGCCGCCACTCGCGTGGGACAATTGTCTCTTGCTTCTTGTTGCAGTTGAGCCCGGGGATTTGACGAAAATCCGTCACGCGGCGAAAGCGATACGCAGAGTCTTCCGTAAGACTGATGCCAAGTCGATCGTGATCAATGCTTTCGCGCATCTATCGCATACGCTGGCGTCGCCCGAAGAGTCGCATCGGGCCATCGCAGACCTGCGCGATCGACTTACGGAAAGCACGCCCTACCAGGTGGATATGACGCCTTTCGGGTGGCAGAAGAGCTTCAAGCTCGACGTACTGGGAAACATGGGATCGCAGCGGTTCATTCACGTATAGCGAGCCGCTCAGGTTAGCCCGGCACCGCGCGCCCGCGCGACATGCGGACCCGATAACCCATGCGCTTCCCTCGGAAGTCTCCACACGGTGGCACGTATGGACCGACATGGACCCCTCTTGCGCCCAGCCTCGCACATCGGGTCTCGGGACGCCGTACGTTATCGGCCGGCTGCGGGTGAATGGGCCGAGCCGGGCGAATGTGCTCGCGGGGGCGCGGGCGGTTCGACAGGGTGTTTCCTGACGAGCCACAGGCCCGTCAGGATCGCGCTGGCTGCGGTGACGATGCCGGCGGCGAGGAATGCGGTGTCGAGTCCGGTCTCGAAGGTGGCACCGTGGGTTTGTCGGGTGCGGACGATGGCGCCGAGCACCGCGACTCCCAGGATGGCGCCGATCTGCCGGGCGGTGCTGCTGACGCCGGAGGCCAGGCCGCCGTCTTGCGGGTTGACCGAGGACACGGCCGCGCCGGTCAGCGGTGACATTGTCAGGCCGAAGCCGACGCCGACGATGGCCAGCCGCCACCACACGTTGCCGTAGCCGGTGTCGTGATGGACCGTGGACAGTGTCAGGAGTCCCACCGCCGCAAGGGCCAGTCCGGCGGTGACGACGACGCGGAAGCCGAATCGGGCGGCGATGCGACCGGCGTACGGGCTGGTGATCACCATGGCCAGCGTGCTGGGCAGGGTTTCGATACCGGCCCGTAGTACCGAGTGTCCTTGGACGAAAACGAAGAACTGGGAGAAGAAGAACGCCGAGCCCATCAGGCTGAAGCCGACGACGACCATGGCGGTGTTGGACACGGTGAACAGCCGCCGCCCGAACAGCCGTAGCGGCAGCATCGGCGTCGCTGCGCGCGCCTCGACGGCGACGAACGACGCGAGCAGGACGGCGGCCGCGGCGAGACTGCCGAGGATCAGCGGGGAACCCCAACCGTGGTCGCCTGCCGCGATGAGGCCGAAGGTGAGCGCGCCGACGCCGAGGATCGACAATGCCTGACCGGCGATATCGAGAGTAGGTGCCGCCGGATTGCGGGACTCGCCCAGCACTCGCATGCCTGCCAGCAGCGATATCACTCCGATCGGCAGATTGACCAGGAAGATGCTGGGCCAGCCGAACGTGTCGGTGAGGACGCCGCCAGCCACCGGACCGGCGGCCAGTCCGACGCCGCTCAGGCCCGCCCACAAGCCAATGGCCTTCACCCGTTCCTGCGGTTGCGGGTATGCCGAGGCCAACAAGGCGAGGGACGCGGGACTCAGCGCCGCGGCCCCGACGCCCTGCAGGATGCGTGCGGTGATCAGCCAGCCGAGCGTCGGGGCGATACTGCACAACAGCGAAGCCAGCGTGAACACCGCCACGCCGGTCAGGAACAGGCGTTTGCGGCCGAACCGGTCGGCGAGCACACCACCGGCCAACAGCAGCATCGCGACCACGAGCACATAGGCGTCCACGATCCACTGCAGACCGGTCAAGGTGGTGTGCAACTTGAGCTGCATGGTGGGCAGTGCCGCACCGACGATGGTGTTGTCGAGCAGCACCATGAACTGACCGACGCACGTCAACGCGAGCAGCACGACCCTGTTGGACCGAATGGATTCGGACACAGGCGATCCCCTCCTTCACGACCGGAACCGACGACCCGTGGCGGGTGGTGGGAGGTGGACGCTAACGATTGACATCGATGTCACCTCAAGCCCTGCAGCGGGCGCCGCTACGCCCAACGGGAAGGGCTACGGTGTCGCTATCGCCGCCACGGGCAGGTGGCGTGGGAGGCGAGGAGGCCGCGATGCGGATCGGTGAGCTGTCGCGGCGGTCCGGGGCGAGTCCGCGTTCGATCAGGTACTACGAATCGGCAGGACTGCTGTCGTCTCGACGCGACAGCCGCGGGTACCGTGATTTCGACGCGAGCGCGGTCGCGCAGATCGCGAAGATCAAACTGTTGTTGCAAGTCGGACTGGACATCACCGACATCGTCGTCATGCTTCCCAGTGAGGACACGTCCGAGGTCGTGTACTGCGCCCGCGCCCAACAGCGCATCGATGAGCAGATAGCCCGCATCGAGCGCCAGCAGACACTGCTGAGCGAAGCCAGATCGCTCCTATTGGAGCTGCAGCGGGTCGGACAGGTCACCGCCACCGACCGGCCGTTCACCGCGCCCGTCCGAGCGGTCAGCGGCAACAGGACCGCAGGAATCCGCTGACCGCGTCAATCCGCGAGAGCGCCTTGACTGAAACAGGCTGAGCGCGGTCTCGCGGCTGTCTGCCGTCGTCGACGCCCGGCGTGGATCAGCGGCCGGAGCCGACGGCCGACAGATTCCCCACGGCGTCGGCGTAGTAGTCCGACCCGGCCAGATGAAATGCGATCTGCCGAAACGTCCAGCCCTCTCCAGGCGAATGGTCAAGCTGGTCGGGCGTCAGCGCGTTCAACCGGGCGGTCCAGATCCGGCCGAGCCGGGTAAGCCGGCTCGTGGCCTCGTCAAGGTCCTGGTCGGTGAAGGGTGCCAGGTCGACCGGAGTGGTGCTCGCCGAGGCGTGCCAGCGATCAGGGATCGTCCGGTCTCCGGCCAGCCGCGCCTCCAGCTCTGCGAGGTGATCGATGAGGTGATCGGTGACCCGTCGGATCGCCTTGTGCGGGGTGTACAACCGCTCGCCGGCAGGCAGCGGGCGGCCGTCCCACTCTGTCCAGGTCACCGCAAGCCCGAGTACATGATCGATCATCGCTGTCACGACCCCTGCCGGCTCACGGTCATCGGTGATCGGCACCTCATCGGACATCCGGAACCTCCATCTCGCGAGGCCGTACGGCCGCGGAGGCCAACGTAGCTCCCGGATACCTCGACGAGGACCAAAACATCGATGCGTTGAACGCCGGTTCAGAGGGCGGCGGTCAGACCGGTGGGTCGGTGCGCAGGAGGCTGTAGGTGACGCCGTCCCGCCAGGCGCCGTCACGCCAGCCGCAGCCGCGCATCACGCCTTCGCGGGTGAAGCCAGCCTTCTCCAGGGCGCGCTGTTCGGCGATGTTCTCGACCTCGGTGTCGGCGTCGATCCGGTGCACGGTGGTGTGCGCGAACAGGTAGCGCGCCAGCAGCCGGTGCGCCTCGGTGCCGTACCCCCGGCCACGGGCCTCCGGCAGCAGCCCGATGCCCATGCTCCAGCAGTAGGCCGCCGGTGTGGTCTGCCGGCGACGCCAGGCCACGAAGCCCAGCCGCTCGTCGTCGCGGACCACCATCAGCGTGCCGCCGTCCTCGCTGATCATGCCGTTCTCGGCCCACCGCCGCCGGTAGCGGCCCGGGTCGAACCACCCGAACCGCGCGAACTCTCCTGCCGTCTCCGGGTGCTGCGTCAGATCCTCCAGGATCTGGACGTCGTCCTCCTCGACCGGCCGCAGCCGCACCTGATCAGTCATCTGTCGATCATCCGTTCAGGGAGACCACCGTGTCCGACTTTCTTCGCAAGAACCCGATGTTCATCGGTCACGGTCCTGCCAGGTGCACAGGCAGACCCGGTTGCCTTCGGGGTCGGCGAGCACCCAGAAGCTCGGCGCCTCCGCGTCGCTGACCAGCGTGCCGCCGGCGCCGAGCGCCGCGTCTATGCGCGGTTGGACCTGCGCAGGATCCACCCACACGTCGAGGTGCCAGCGCTGACGGGGTTCCTTGCTGCCGGACGGCTGGAACCACACGGTCGGCAGAAGGTCGCCCGGGTCGCGAACCTCGTTGCCGATGTCGGGCCCGGACAGATGCTCCATCGCCAGCACCGCGGCCCAGAACGGCGGAGTCGACTCGCCGGCCGGCGTGTCGAGGGCGAGTTCGAGCCGGGAGACGTTCGAGGATTCCAGCCGCGCCCCGGCATCCGCGGCGATGGAGGAGATGGCGCGGGCCAGCCGGATGTCGCGGTCTGTGACCGCGCCATCATCGTGGCTGGTCAGCCGGACGTCTACGTGGGTGTGGCGCAGGTTGATATCGGGATGATGGTTCATCTCGTCGGCTACCGCGCCGATGGTGTTGACGACCGAGAGACCGGTCGCGAAGTTCTTGGTGTGGATGCGGGTCTGCAGGCCGCCGAGCAGGTAGGCCCATCCGTCCAGCCCCTCGTCTGCGATCTGCTGTCCGGTCAGCTTGCTCATGGGACACCCTTGCATCTTGATCCGGTTCTGGCGAACGTGGCTCCGTCTCAGCCGATCAGGCCGAGGCGTTCTCCGACCGTCGCCAGGATCGGGTCGGTCCGTGGGAGCAGGTAGAAGTGGTCGCCGGGGTGGACGTCGAGGGTGAACTCCGCGGTGGTCAGTTCCGCCCAGCGCTTCATCTCCGCGGGCTTGACGACGGGGTCGTCCTCCGCGGCGAGCGCGGTGATCGGGTGTTCTAGCGGCGGACCGGGCTCGTGCTCGTACGTCTCGACCAGCCGGAAGTCGCCCCGGACGTACGGGAGCACGAGCTCGCGCAGCTGCGGGTCGGCGAGGACCTCCACGTCAGTGCCGCCGAGCCGGTTCAGCGCGCCGACCAGGGCCTCGTCGTCCTTTTCGTGGATGATCTCGTCGTCGACCGGACGGTCGTGGGCGGCGTGGGAGGCGGAGACGAACAGGTGCATCGGCGGGTGCCCGCGCGCGGTGAGCAGGCGCGCCGTCTCGAACGCGACGGTCGCCCCCATGCTGTGCCCGAACAGCGCGACCGGCCGGCCCGGCAGCGGCGTCAGCGCGTCCGTGACGGCCCGGGCGAGCGAGCCGATGTCATCGGCCAGGGGGGCGCCCAACCGGTCCGCGCGCCCGGGGTACTGCACGGCATGGACCTCGATCCACGGCGGCGCGGCCCTCGCCCAGGGGCGGTAGAACGCGGCCGACCCGCCGGCGTGCGGGAAACACAGCAGCCGGACGGCGGCGGACGGCCGCGCGTCGAAGCATCGGAACCAGCCCGGCACCGTCAGCCTCTCTCGTCCTGTTCCATGGCCGCGATGAGACTCTTCGGCCGCATGTCGGTCCAGTGCTCGTTGACGTAGTCGAGGCAGGCCTGCCGGGTGTCCTCGCCGTGGGCGATCGTCCACCCGGCGGGCACGTCGATGAACGTCGGCCAGAGGGAGTGCTGCCCCTCATCGTTGACGAGCACGAGGTAGCGGCCGTCGGGATCCTCGAACGGGTTGGTCATGGGTCCAGAGTCTCCTTCAATCTCGCGGCGATCCGGGCCAGCGGACCGGGATCGGCCATCTCGGTGTGCGCGCAGTCGACGGGGTGCTCCTCGACGTGGGCCGCGTACGGCCGCCAGACGTCGAGATGTGGTCTCGCGTCGTTGCGCGCGGCGGTGAACAGCAGGAGGTCCCCGTCGAACCGCCCGGGGACGAACCGGCGGCCGTTGCGCAGGGCGCCCCGGTAGGCGCGGTACATCCCCTCCAGGTGACGGCCGTCGAGCCCGCCGAGCGCGCTGCCCTCCAGGAGGGCGGCGACGTCCCCGGTCGTGACGTCGTCGGCCACGTCGAACCCCAGGTCGCGCAGCAGGCCGGGAAGGGGCACCTCGGCGTCCGGGTCCCCGTCGAGCGGGTAGGCGTCCATGAGCGCGAGCAGCGCCACTTCCTCACCCTCGGCCCGCAGGCGTACGGCCATGGCGTGCGCGATCAGGCCGCCGAGCGACCAGCCCAGCAGGTGGTACGGCCCGGCGGGCTGGACGGTGCGGATCGCCGCGACGTAGTCGGCGGCCATGTCCTCGATCGACCCCGGCAGCTCCTCGTCGCGGGCGATGCCCCGCGCCTGCAGGCCGTACACCGGCCGGTCCGGAAGGTGCCGGACCAGCCCCGCGTACGACCAGGCCACCCCGATCGCGGGATGCACGCAGAACAGCGGTGGCCGGCCTCCTCGTACGCGGAGCGGCAGGAGCACCTCGAGCGGTGGCATGCCCCCGGCACCCGCCAGACCGGAGCCCGTCGCACCATCGGCCCTGCCGGGCTGCGTCGGGCCGTCGGGGTGCACCACGCTGAGCCAACGGGCCAGCGTCGCGACCGTCGGCGCCTCGAACAGCGTGCGAACCGGGATCTCGGCGCCCAGTTCGGCGCGGATCCGGCCGGCCAGGCGAGTGGCGAGGAGGGAGTCGCCGCCGAGTTCGAAGAACCCGTCGTCGACCCCCACCCGGTCCAACCCCAGGACCTCCGCGAACAGGCCGCAGAGGATCTCCTCCAGGGGCCCGAGCGGCGGCCGGGAGGCCGAGGACGGCTCCGGCGCGGGCAGTGCCGCGCGGTCGAGTTTGCCGCTCGGGCTGAGCGGGAGGGCGTCCAGGACGACGACGGCGGAGGGGACCATGTGGCCGGGCAGGGCCCGCGCCGCCGCCCGCCGCAGCTCGGCCGGGTCGGTCTGACCGGTGACGTACGCGACGAGGCGGCGGTCGCCCGGCCGGTCCTCGCGGACGGCGGCGGCGGCCTGGGAGACGCCCGGCTGCTCGGTGAGCACCGCCTCGATCTCGCCGAGTTCGATCCGGAAGCCGCGGACCTTGACCTGCGCGTCGGTGCGGCCGAGGTACTCCAGGGCACCATCGGCCCGGCGGCGAACGAGGTCCCCGGTGCGGTACATCCGGCCGGGTGCGAACGGGTCGGCCACGAACCGCTCGGCGGTCAGGGCGGGGCGGTTCAGGTAGCCGCGGGCCAGGCCGATCCCCGCGACGTACAGCTCACCGGGCACACCGGGAGGCACCGGCCGCAACCGGCCGTCCAGCACGTACACTCGCGCACCCGCGATCGCCCGGCCGATCATCGAGGCGTCGCAGGTCAGCGGCGCGCTCATCGTCGCCGCGACGGTCGTCTCCGTCGGCCCGTACGCGTTGATCATCCGACGGCCGGGCGCCCAGCGTTCGGCGAGGCCGGGCGGGCACGCCTCGCCGCCGACGACGAGGGTGCGCAGGTTCGCCAGGCCCTCGGGGCCGATGCCGCCGAGCACGGCCGGCGGGACGAAGCCGTGCGCGACCTGCCGCAGCGCGTCCTTGAGCGCCTCGCCGCCGTACACGTCCGTGGACACGATCGTCACCGTCCCGCCCGACGCGAGCCCCATGAGCAGTTCGAACACCGACGCGTCAAAGCTCGGCGAGGAGAAGTGCAGCGTCCGGTCCCCCGGGGCGATACCGAACCCCTCGGCCTCGGTCGCGGCCAGGCACGCCAGGCCCGCGTGCGAGACGACGACACCCTTCGGCCGCCCGGTCGAGCCCGAGGTGTAGATCACGTACGCCGCGTTCTCCGCCCGAAGCCGTCGGGCGCGGGAAACACGCCCTTCCGGGGCCGCCGGGAACGGTGATTCTTTCGCGGTCAGCGAGGGTGGGGGAACCCGCGGGCCGTCGTACGGGAGCGGCGCGCCGTCCTCGGCGATCACGCAGGCGGGACGGGCGTCGCCGAGCATGTACGCGATGCGGTCCGGCGGATAGCCGGGGTCGATGGGCAGGTACACGCCGCCCGCCCGGCTCACGGCCAGGGCCGAGACGACGAACTCCACCGATCGGGGCAGGGCGATCGCCACGATGGTCTCCGGGCCCACACCGAGCCGGGTCAGCTCGCCGGCGAGCTCACCGGCCCGCGCCGACAGCTCCGCGTAGGTCAGCGTGGCGGCGGTTCGAAGGTGAGCTTCCGGCGGCTCGGAGGACGGCAGGGTGGTGACGGCCAGGGCGTCGGGGGTGCGCGCGACCCACTCGCCGACCAGTTCCGGCAGCGTGCGGGGTGGCACGGCGGGTGGGCCGGACGCCCAGTCGCCCAGGATCCGCTCGCGTTCGCCGGGCAGCAGGACGTCCAGGTCCGCGACGGAGGCGTCCGGTCTCGTGGCCATCGCGCGCAGCAGCCGCTCGACGCGGGCCAGGAGCAGCTCCGCCTCCGCGCGGTCGTAGGCGTCCGGCCGGTGGTCGAGCCGTAGCCAGAGCCGGTCGCCGCCGAGGGGTGCGGCGACCAGGGCGAGGGGGTAGTGCGTCGCGTCGAACAGGTCGACGCGCGCCACCCGAACGTCGCCGAGCGAGATATCCCCAGGCTGTGGATAGTTCTCGAACGCTGTCATCGTGTCGAACAGCGGCGTCCTGCTGACCTCGGTCAGTCCAAGGTGCTGGTGCGGGAACAGCTCGGCCTGCTCGTCCTGCAGGCGGTTCAGCAGGGCCGCGACGGACTCGCCCTCGTCGATCCGCACCCGCACCGGGACGGTGTTGATGAACAATCCCACCATCCGCTCCACGCCGGGGATCTCCGGCGGACGCCCGGACACGGCCGTCCCGAACACCACGTCCTCGTGGCCGGTCAGCCGGGACAGCAGCAGCCCCCACGCGCCCTGGACGAGCGTGTTCGCCGTCAGGCCGTGCCGCCGGACGGCGGCCAGGTCCAGGGCGACCTCCGTGGTGATCCGCTTCGGTGGCAGCGGCGGGCCGGTCACGGTCGCCGGGGCGACCAGCGTGGGCTCCTCCACCCCGTCGAGGGCCTTGTCCCACGCCGCGTGGGCCACCGTACGGTCCTGGCCGGCCAGCCATTCCAGGTACCGCTTGTACGGCGTGACGGGTGGGAGCCCGCCGCCGAGGTACAGCGTGAAGAACTCCTCGGCCAGGACCGGCATCGACCAGCCGTCCAGGAGGATGTGGTGGCCGGTGACGATGAGCCGGTGCCGGTCCGGCGCCTCCGGGACGAGCGTGAAGCGCAGCAGCGGCGGCCGGGCCAGGTCGAACGGGCGGGTCCGCTCGCGCTCGGCGACGGCGTCGGGGTCGGGGTCGCCGGGCGTCTCCTCCCAGGGCAGGGCGACCTCGCGGTGGACGAGCTGCACCGGTTCGCCGTTCTTGCGCTGCCGGAAGCCGCACCGCAGGTTCGCGTGTCGCGCGAGCAGGGCCGACGCGGCCCGCTTCAGCGCCGTGACGTCGAGCGGGCCGACCAGGTCGAGGACGAGCTGCGTCGCGTACAGGTCCCGGTCGTCCAGCGCTGCGTGGAAGTACAGCCCCTGCTGGAGGGGGGACAGCGGCAGGATGTCCTCCAGCCGTCCGCCGTGGGTCGTCACAGGTCCTCCAGCTCCGCCTCGAACTCGTCGATCTCGTCCTGGCCGAGGTCGACGAGGGCGATGTCGGAGGGTGTGTGCCCGCCGTCCTCGGTGACGGCCAGTTCCCGCAGCGCCGCCGTCCACGCCTCGGCGAGTTCCCGCACGTCGTCCTCCTCGTACAGGCCGGACGCGTAGGACCAGGTGACCTCCAGGTGCGGGCCGTCCGGCAGGTCATGGGTCACCGCGTTGACGTCGATGCCATGCGGCAGCGGCGTGCCCGCGCCGTGGCCCATGCCGAGCAGGTCGGACTCGGGCGCGGTCGACCACTCGCCCTGTCCCGGCGCCACCCGGCCCTGGTAGTTGAACCCGAGCTGCGGCTCGGCCGCGAGCCTGCCGCGCGTCGCCGGGTTCAGGTAGCGCAGCAGCCCGTACCCGAGCCCGTCGCCGGGGACGGCCCGCAGCTGCTCCTTGATCCGCTTGAGGGCGCGGCCCGGCTCGGTGGTGCCCGGGGTGAGCCGTACGGGATACAGGCTGGTGAACCACCCGACCGTACGGGACAGGTCCACGCCCAGGTCGGCGCGGCCGTGGCCCTCCAGGTCGACGAGCACGCTCTCACGACCCCGCCAGCGCCGTACCGCCAGGGCGAACGCGGTGAGCAGGACGTCGTTCACCGTGCCGTGGAAGGCCACCGGGACGGTAGTGAGCAGCGGCTCGGTGACCTCCGGCGGGAGGGCCGACCGCAGGTGCCGCACGGTCTCGGCGGTGTCCTTCGCCGGGTCCAGGGCGCGGCCGGCCAGCGGCGGGTCGTCCTCGAGCGCCGCCCAGAACGAGAGTTCGTCCACACGCTGTGGATCGTTCGCCGCAGCGGTGAGCCGCCCGGCCCACCGCCGGAACGACGTGGGCACCGGGTCGAGCGGATGGCCCTCCAACGCGAGCACGAGGTCGGGCAGCAGGATCCGCCAGGACACGCCGTCGACGACGAGGTGATGCAGCGTCAGCAGCAACCGGCCCGGCGCGTCGCCGGCGTCGAACCACACCACCCGCACCATCGTCCCGGTGGCCGGGTCCAGGGACCGCTGAGCCGTCTCCGCGTAATCGGCGATCTCGTCCAGCCCCTCGACGCGGGTGACGGGCGGGCGTACCGAACCCGGCGGTGTGATCTCGGCGTACCGCCCGTCGAACCGCAGGCGCAGCGCGTCATGGTGGTCGAGGAGCGTCGTGACCGCCCGCGTGAGCCGGTCCAGGCCGAGGCCGGGCGGCACGGTGAGCAGGGCCGACTGGTGCAGCGACCCGCCCAGCTCCGCGAACCAGCTCATGATCGGTGTGAGCGGCACCGGCCCGACGCCCGCCCCTTCCGGCTCCGGCTCCGCGCCCTCCTCCGAGGCGGGCCGCGCGACCGCCGCCAGCGCGCCCGGCGTCCGATGCCGGAACACCTCCCGCGCCGTCAACGCGAGCCCCTCCCTCCGGGCCCGCGCGACCAACTGGATCGCGACGATGCTGTCCCCGCCGAGGTCGAAGAAGCCGTCGTCGGCGCCGGCCGGACCGTCCAGGCCGAGCACCTCCGCGAACAGCCGGCACAGCACCTCCTCCTCCGGCGTGCGCGGCGCCCGGCCCGACACCCGGTACTCCGGCGCGGGCAGCGCCGCGCGGTCGAGCTTGCCGTTCGCGGTCAGCGGCAGCTCGGGCAGGGGCACGACGGCCGCCGGGACCATGTACTTTGGCAGCCGTTCCCGGACGAACGCCCGCAGCCCCACCGGGTCGGCATCGCCCACGACGTACGCGACGAGACGCCTGCCGCCCGAGTCGTCCCGCACGACCACGGCGGCCCGGGAGACGCCCTCGTGCTCGGCCAGCACCGCCTCGACCTCCCCGGGCTCCACCCGGAATCCGCGGATCTTGACCTGGTGGTCCGTCCGGCCGAGGTACTCGAGCCGCCCGTCGGCACGCAGCCGGACGAGGTCCCCGGTGCGGTACATCCGCTCGCCCGGCGCGCCGTACGGGTCGGCGACGAACCGCTCGGCGGTGAGGTCCGGACGGCCCAGGTAACCGCGGGCCAGGCTGAGACCCGCCGCGTACAGCTCGCCGGGCACGCCGGGCGGCACCGGCCGCAGGCGCTCGTCCAGCACGTACACGCGGGTGTTCGCCACCGGGGTGCCCATCGGCGGGACGACCCGGCCGGACAGCGGCGCGCTCACGGTCGTCGCCACGGTCGTCTCCGTCGGCCCGTACGCGTTGATCATGCGGTGGTCCCGCGACCAGTGCTCCACCAGCTCGGGCGGGCACGCCTCACCGGCCACGACGAGCGTCAGCCCCGGCGGCAGCCCGTCGAGCGTCGGCAGCGCCGCCGGCGGCAGCGTCGCGTGCGTGATCCTCTGCTCGGCGACCAGTTCGGCCAGCGGCGCGCCCGGGACGAGACGGTCCTCGGGCGCGAGCACGAGCGTCGCCCCCGACAGGAGCGCGACGAGCTCCCAGAACGCCGCGTCGAACCCCGGCGACGCGAACTGCAGCACCCGGCTCCCCGGCCCGATCCCCAGCCGCTCGCGCTGCGTCGCTGCCAGACTCGCGACGCCTCGATGCGTGACGACGACCCCCTTGGGCCGTCCGGTCGACCCGGACGTGTAGATCACGTACGCCGCGCCGTCCACCCCCGCCCGACAGCCGGCGACCGTACGACTCCCGGATCGAGGCTGCGGGAGGTCCAGGCGCGGTGGGTCGCCGGGGAGGTCGACGCCCTCCCGGGTGACGATGCACACCGGCCTCGCGTCGTCGAGCACGTACGCGACGCGCTCCTGCGGGTACGCGATGTCGATCGGCAGGTACGCCGCGCCGGTCATGGACACCGCCAGCATCGTCACGACCAGGTCGACGGAGCGGGGCAGGGCGATGGCCACGATCCGTTCCGGCCCGGCGCCCGCCCCGGCGAGCGTGTCGGCGAGTTCCCCGGCGCGCGCCGCCACCTCGGTGTACGTGAGCTCTTCGCCGTCGAAGACGACCGCCGTCGCGTCCGGGCTGCGCGAGACCTGCAGCTCGAACAGCTCCGTGAGGGTGGCGGGCGGGACATGCCGGGCGGTGTCGCCCAAGTCCCGCAGAATCCACCGGCGTTCGTCCGGGGTGAGGACGTCGACCGCGCCGACGCGGATGTCGGGGTCGGCGGTGACGGCGGCGACCAGCCGATCCAGCCGCGCGACGATCGCCTCGGCGGTCGAGCGGTCGAACAGGTCGGTCGCGTACTCCAGGACGCCCTCGAGGTTCTCCTCCAGGCTCAGCGTCAGGTCGAACTTGGCGGTGCCGGCGTGGAGGTGAAGGGGTTCGGCGGTGAGGCCGGGGAGGGCCAGCCGGGCGCGGGGGTTGTTCTGGAAGGCCAGCATGACCTGGAACAGCGGATGCCGGGCCATGCTGCGCGGCGGGTTGAGGATCTCCACGAGGCGTTCGAAGGGGAGGTCCTGGTGCTGGTAGGCGGCCAGGCCGGTGTCCCGCACCCGTGCGACCAACTCGCGGAACGTTGGGTCGCCGGAGAGGTCGGTGCGCAGGACGAGCGTGTTGACGAACATGCCGACCAGGTCGTCCAGCGCCTGATCGGTCCGGCCCGCGATCGGCGTGCCGATGGGGATGTCGGTGCCCGCGCCCAGCCTGGCCAGCAGCGCCGCCAGCGCCGCCTGCACCACCATGAACACGCTGGCGTTCAGCTCCCGCGCCAGAGCCGTGACGCGGTCCACGTCGAGCCGTACGGGAACCTGTCCGCCCTCGAACGACGCCTGGGCGGGGCGGGGGCGGTCGGTGGGCAGGTCGAGCCGGTCGGGCAGCCCGTCCAACGCCGCGCGCCAGTAAGCGGCCTGCCGGGAGATGACGCTGTCGGGGTCGTCCTCGGAGCCGAGCAGTCCCCGCTGCCAGAGCGCGTAGTCGGCGTACTGGGCCGGCAACGGCTCCCAGGACGGTGCTCGTCCGTCCGAACGTGAGGCGTAGGCGCCGATCAGGTCGCGGGCCAGCGGCGCGAAGGACCAGCCGTCGGCCGCGATGTGGTGCAGCACGACCAGCAGCACATGTTCACCGGGCCCGGTCGCGTACAGGTGGGCGCGGATCGGTATCTCGCTCGCCAGGTCGAACCCGGACGCCGCGTCCCGGGCCAGGGCCGCCGCCGGGTCCTCGGGCTCCTCGAACCGCAGCTCCGGACGCCGGTCCTCGAGGATCACCTGGTACGGCCTGCCGTCCGCCTCCGGGAAGATCGTCCGGAGTGTCTCGTGCCGGTCGACGAGGTCGGCCAGTGCCGCACGCAGCGCGTCGACGTCCAGGTCACCGGTCAGGCGCAGCGCCACCGGCATGGCGTACGTGGCGGTGCGGCCCTCCAGCCGGGCGAGGTACCACAGGCGTCGCTGCGCGTGCGAGAGCGGCGGCGACGTGAGCACGCGAGGCCGGGGCGTCAGCGGCGGGCGAGCGGTGTCCGCTCCCCGCACGGCCTCGGCGAGCCCGGCGACGGTCGGGGTCTCGAACAGCGCGCGGACGGGCAGCTCGACGCCGAGCACCGACCGCACGCGCGCCACCACCCGCGTCGCCAGCAACGAGTCCCCGCCCAGGTCGAAGAACCCGTCATCGACCCCGACCGACACCGTCCCCAGCACCTCGGCGAAGACCCCGCACAGCACCTCCTCTACCGGCGTACGCGGACCCCGCGACGACGCGGTGATGTCCGGCACAGGGAGGGCACGCCGGTCCACCTTCCCATTCGGCGTGAGCGGCAGCGCGTCCAGCGTCACGATCGCCGACGGCACCATGTAGTCCGGCAGGCTCTGCCCGGCGGACTTCCGCAGCTCCCCGGCGTCCACCGCGCCGACGACGTACGCGGTAACGCGACGATCGCCGGGCCGGTCCTCCCGCACGACGGCGACGGCCTGGGAGACCGAGTCGTGCGCGGTGAGCACGGCCTCGATCTCACCCAGTTCGATCCGGAACCCCCTGACCTTCACCTGGTGGTCCACCCGGCCGAGATACTCGATCCGCCCGTCGGGGAGATGCCGGGCGAGGTCGCCGGTGCGGTACATACGGCCGGGCCCGTACGGGTCGGCGACGAACCGCTCGGCGGTCAGGTCCGGGCGGCCGAGGTAGCCGCGCGCCAGTCCCGCTCCCGCGATGTACAGCTCGCCGGGCACGCCGGGCGGCACCGGCCGCAGCGCGGCGTCCAGGACGTAGACCCGGGTGTTGCCGAGGGGACGTCCGATCGGCGGCCGGGCCGCCTTCGCCGCGTCGATCGGTGCGTACGTGGACCAGATCGTCGTCTCGGTCGGCCCGTACAGATTGAGCACCGGGCATCCGCGATTCAGCAGAGCCTGGGCGAGCCCGGCGGGCAGGGCCTCCCCGCCCACCAGTACGCGGAGCCCGTCGAGGCCCGGCAGGTCGATCAGCTCCTGCCACAACGTCGGCGTCGCCTGCATGACCGTCGCATCCGCGATGATCCGGTCCAGCCGGACCGGATCGGCGACCTCCTCCTCTCGCGCCAGCCGGATCCGCGCCCCAGCCAGCAACGGCAGGTAGATCTCGACGACGGAGATGTCGAAGCCGACCGTGGTCACCGCCACGAGCGTGTCCTCGGACGTGAGCGGCACCCGCTCGGCCATCGAGTCGAGGAGGTTGGTGACGGTCCCGTGCGGGACGACGACGCCCTTCGGCCGCCCAGTCGATCCTGAGGTGTAGATGACGTACGCGGGGTGTTCCGGGAGCGTACGGCGCGGGCATCGGGGCGCGGACGAGTCGTCGAGCCGCAGGGGGAGCCGTACCTGGGGCAGGCCCGCGGGCAGCACGTGCGCGGTCGTCTCGCAGGTCACCGCCGCGACCGGCCGTGCGTCGTCGACCATCATGGCGATGCGGTCGGCGGGAAAGCGCGTGTCGATTGGGAGGTAGGCGGCGCCCGCCTTGTGCACGGCGAGCACCGCGACGACGAGTTCGGCGGTACGCGGCAGGGCGAGGGCGATGAGCCGTTCCGGACCGGCTCCGTGCTCCTCGATCAGGTGCCGGGCCAGCCGGTGCGCTTCGTCGTTCAGCCGCGCGTAGGTGAACGTCACGGCGGTGTCCGGATCGGCGAGCGTTCCGGCGACGAGCGCCGGCGCGTCGGGCGTCCGCGCGACCTGCGCCTCGAACAACTCCACCGGCGTGACCTCGGGGAACGGGCGGTCCGTGGCGTTCCACGCCTCCAGGACCCGGTGCCGCTCCTGCGCGTCGAGGACGTCGATGTCGCCCACCCTGGCATCCGGGTTCGCGACGACCGCACGGAGCAGCCGCACGAACCGCGCCGCGATCGTCTCGGCGGTCTCCCGGTCGAACAGGTCCGTCGCGTACTCCAAAACCCCGCTCAGCTCGTCCCCGAGCACGAAGTGCAGGTCGAACTTGGCGGTGCCGGCGTGGAGGTGAAGGGGTTCGGCGGTGAGGCCGGGGAGGGTGAGGTGGGCGCGGGGGTTGTTCTGGAAGGCGAGCATGACCTGGAACAGCGGATGCCGGGCCGTGCTGCGCGGCGGGTTGAGGATCTCCACGAGGTGTTCGAAGGGGAGGTCCTGGTGCTGGTAGGCGGCCAGGTCCGCCTCCCGGACCCGTGCGATCAGCTCCCGGAAGGTGGGGTTCCCGGAGAGGCCGGTGCGCAGCACGAGGGTGTTGACGAACATGCCGACCAGATCGTCCACGGCCTGGTCGGTACGGCCGGCGATCGGCGTGCCGATGGGGATGTCGGTGCCCGCGCCCAGCCTGGTCAGCAACGTCGCCAGCGCCGCGTGCACCACCATGAAGACGCTGCACTGTTCGCGCCGGGCCAGCGCGGCCAGCCCGGCGCGGAGCTCAGCGTCGATCTCGACCGGGACCTGGCCGCCTTCGTAGGACGCCTGGGCGGGCCGTGGCCGGTCGGCAGGCAGGTCGAGTTGGTCCGGCAGCCCGTCCAACGTCGCGCGCCAGTAGGCGACCTGGCAGGCGATGAGGCTGCCGGGATCGTCTTCGGACCCGAGTGCGTCCGGCTGCCAGAGCGCGTAGTCGGCGTACTGGACCGGCAGCGGCTCCCAGCCGGGCGGTCGTCCTTCGGCCCGCGCGGCGTACGCGCAGATCAGGTCCCGGGCCAGCGGGGCGAAGGACCAGCCGTCGGCGGCGATGTGATGGAGCACCACGAGCAGGACATGCTCGCCGGGGCCGGTCGCGTACAGGTGCGCGCGGACCGGGATCTCGCTCGCCAGGTCGAACCCGTACGCCGCGTCCTCGGCCAGGGCGGCCGCCACGTCACCGGTCTCAATGACCCGCAGCTCGGGGTGCGGATCGTCCAGGACCATCTGCCACGGTTCGCCGTCGACCTGCGGATAGACGGTGCGCAGCACCTCGTGCCGATCGACGACGTCGGTCAGCGCCGCTCGCAGGGCGTCGACGTCCAGGTCGCCGGTCAGCCGCAGCGCCAACGGCATGGTGTACGTGGCGCCGCGCCCCTCGAACTGATCGAGGAACCACAGCCGCCGCTGCGCGAACGACAGCGGGACCCGCTCAGGCCGTGGCACGGCCACGAGCGCCGGGCGAGCGCCGCGACGGGTCTCGTCGAGGCGTTCGGCCAGCGCGGCGACGGTCGGCGCGTCGAAGAGGGTGCGGACGCCGAGTTCGACGTCGAGCACGGCCCGGATCCGGCTGACCATGCGGATCGCCAGGAGCGAGTCGCCGCCGAGGGAGAAGAAGTCGTCATCCGGACCGGCTCCGTCGACGCCGAGGAGTTCGGCGAACAGGCCGCAGACGATCTCTTCGGTCGGCGTGCGGGGCGCCCGCGACGAAGTGGCGGCGAACTCCGGCTCGGGCAGGGCCCGGCGGTCCAGTTTCCCGCTGGTGGTCAACGGCAGTTCGTCGAGAACGACGATGGCCGCCGGGACCATGGCCTCCGGAAGGTGGCGTCCGGCGAGCGCACGCAGGTCCGCCGCCAATCTGGTGCGGTCGGCGACCTGGGCGACGACGTACGCCACGAGCCGCGTCCCGTCCGCCCCGTACGGCCGGGCGACCACCGCGCAGTGGTCGACGTCCCCATGACCGGCGAGCACGGTTTCGATTTCGCCGAGTTCGATGCGGATGCCGCGGATTTTGACTTGGTGGTCGAGGCGTCCGAGGTGTTCGAGTTGGCCGTGGGTGTTCCAGCGTGCGAGGTCGCCGGTGCGGTACATGCGGCCGGGTCGGTAGGGGTCGGCGACGAAGCGTTCGGCGGTGAGGTCGGGCCGGTCGTGGTAGCCGCGAGCGAGCTGGACACCCGCGAGATACAACTCCCCGGGCACGCCAGGCGGCACAGGCCGCAGCGCGTGGTCCAGAACGTACACACGGGTGTTCCAGATCGGCCGCCCGATCGGCACCCTCGTCGCTCCCGGAGGGCACTGCCAGGCGGTGACGTCCACCGACGCCTCGGTCGGCCCGTACAGGTTGTGCAACTCCGCGTCGGGCAGCACCTGGTTGAAGCGCGCGGTCGCCTCGGGTGACAGGGTTTCGCCGCTGCACAGCACCCGCCGCAGGCCCGTGCAGGTGGCGGCCTCGGGTTCGGTCAGGAACGCCGCCAGCATCGACGGCACGAAGTGCGCGGTCGTGACCCGCTCCTCGCGGATCAGTGTGGCAAGGTAGCGAGGATCGCGGTGCCCGTCGGGACGGGCGATGACCAGCGTCGCGCCGGTCTGCAGGGGCCAGAAGAACTCCCACACCGACACGTCGAACGTCGCCGGCGTCTTCTGCACCACCCGGTCACCGGGCCCCAGCCCGTACTCGTCCTGCATCCAGAGCAGCCGGTTGACGATCCCGGCATGCGGAGCGACGACGCCCTTGGGCCGCCCCGTCGACCCCGACGTGTAGATCACGTACGCGGCGTTGCCCGGCGAGACGACCCGGGCCGGAGCGGTGTCGGGGAACCCGGCCAGTTCCTCCCGCACCTCAGGGTCGTCGAGGACCAATAGTGGTCCGGGCAGCCGGTCCGCGATATCGCCGGTGGTGAGGACCAGCATCGGCCGGGTGTCGGCCAGGACATAGGCGACGCGGTCGGCGGGATGGTCCGGGTCGACCGGCGCATAGGCCGCGCCCGCCTTGATGACGGCGTACATCGCGATCAGCAGGTCGAAGGAGCGGGGCAGGGCCAGAGCGACGCGGCTTTCCGGCCCGATGCCGCATTCGACGAGGTAGTGCGCCAGGCGGTTGATCCGCGCGTCGAACTCCGCGTACGTCAGCTCGGCACCTTCGTAGACCAACGCGACCGCGTCGGGCGTGCGGGCGACCTGTGCCTCGAACAGGTCGGCCAGCGTCACCTGCGGCACCGGACGTGCCGTGTCGTTCCACTCCTCCAGCACCCGCTGCCGTTCGCCGGGCAGCAGCAGGTCCACAGTGACAGCGGTCCGGACGTCGGGCGTGTCGGCGATGGTGCGCAGCAGCCGTGCGAACCGCGAGAGGAGTGTCGCGGCGGCGTCCGCGTCGACGACGTCGGCCCGGTGGTCGAGGCGGAGGGTCAGCCGGTCGCCGGGGACGACGTACAACGTCAGGGGGTAGTGGGTGGCGTCCCGCTGCGCCGCGCCGGTCAGCCGGAGGCCCGCCACGGACTCGCCCATCGCCGACGGGTCGAACGGATAGTTCTCGAACACGGTGAGCGTGTCGAACAGCGGCGTCACGCCCGGCTGGGCAGTGATCTCTGAGAGGCCGAGGTGCTGGTGGCCGAGCAGCGCGGCCTGTTCGGTTTGGAGCCGGGTGAGCAACTGGGCGAGGGTCTCGTCGTCCCGGACCCGGAGCCGTACGGGGACGGTGTTCACGAACAGCCCGATCATCTGCTCGACGCCCGGGATCTCCGGCGGGCGGCCGGAGACGACCTGGCCGAACACCACGTCGGACCGGCCGGTCAGCCGCGCGAGCAGCAGTCCCCAGGCGGCCTGGACGAGCGTGTTCACGGTGACGCCGTGGCGGCGGGCCCGCACGTGGAGCCGGGCGGTCAGGTCCTCGGGCAGTTCCTCCGACACGGCCGACGGCGGCACGAGAGGGAGCCCGGCGGCCTCGGGCACCAGGAGCGTGGGCTCCTCGACCCCGTCCAGGGCGGCCGCCCAGGCGCGGGTCGCGGCGGCGTGGTCCTGCCGCTTCAGCCAGGCGAGGTACGCCTTGTACGGGGTCGCGGCCGGGGGCTCGGCGCCGGCGTAGCGGGTCAGCAGCTCGGTGACGAGGATGGGCGTGGACCAGCCGTCTAGCAGGATGTGGTGGTTGGTGAGGACGATCCGGGCACGGTCGGCCCCGAGCCGTACGAGCGTGAGCCGGATGAGCGGCGGGCGGGTGAGGTCGAAGGGTGTGACGCGGTCGGCGTCGGCGATCCGGTCGGCCTCGTCCTCGTCGGCCGCCTCCACCGCCCGGAACGGCAGCTCCACCGTGCGCGGGATCACCTGCACCGGCTTCGTGAGCCGGTCGTGCGGGAACGCCGCGCGCAGGTTCGGGTGGCGGCGGAGCAGGTCCTGGCCCGCCTTCCGGAGCGCGTCGGCGTCGACCGCGCCCGTCACGTCGAGCACCACCTGCGCCGCGTACACGTCCCGCTCGTCGAGGAGCGCGTGGAACAGCAGGCCGTGCTGCAGTGGCGACAGCGGCCAGACGTCCTCGATCTGTGACCGGTTCAACCCTGCTCCCATAGGTCTTCCAGCGCGTCGATCTCGTCCTGGTCGAGCTCGACGAGGGTGAGGTCGGAGGGCGTGTGCCCGCCGCCGTTCGCGGCGGCCAGCTCCCGCAGCGCGGCGAACCACCGGTCGGCGAGGTCGCGCACCTCGCCCTCGGGTAGCCATTCGTCGGGCCAGACCCACGTCGCCCGCAGGTCGCCGTCCTGCGTCACGGCGTCGATCTCCAGGCCGTGGGCGACCGGCATGGCCGGGTCGTGGCCGGTGCCGAGGAGGTCGGACTCCGGGGCCAGGCTCCAGCCGCCGTCTCCGGTGTCGACCCTGCCGAGGTAGTTGAAGAGGATCTGCGGCGTGGGCAGGGCGGCCAGCTCCTCGCGGGTGCGCGGATTGAGGTGGCGCAGCAGCCCGTATCCGGCATCGGACGGCACCGCCCGCAGCTGCTCCTTCACCCGCTTGAGCGCCTGTCCCGCGTCCTCCGTGCCGGGGTCGAGGCGTACGGGGTTGAGGCTCGTGAACCAGCCGACCGTCCGCGTCAGGTCGAGGCCGCCCAGGGCACCGTGCTCGTCGCCGAGGCCGTCGAGATCCTCGCGCCCGTGCCCCTCCAGGTCGATCAGTACGCTCTCGCCCGCGTCCCGCCCGTGGTCGCGGCGCCATGCCGTGACGGCGAGGGCCAGCCCGGTGAGCAGGACGTCGTTCACGCCGCAGTGGAACGCGGCGGGCACGGTGGTCAGCAAGGGTTCGGCCTGCTCGCGCGGCAGGGTCACGGTGAATCGCCGCAGGTCCGCTCCGGTGTAGACGTCCCGTGCGCCGGTGCCGAGCGGCGGGTCGGTGACGTCGAGGATCTCGATCCAGCGCGGGAGTTCGTCCACAACCTGTGGATGGTTCGCGGCCGCGACGAGGCGCTGGGCCCATCTGCGGTACGACGTCGGCACCGGGTCGAGCGCGGCGCCCTCCAGCGCCAGTACGAGGTCGGGCAGCAGAATCCGCCACGACACTCCGTCGACGACCAGGTGGTGCAGGACCAGCAGCAGTCGTCCCGGCGCGTCGCCCGCGTCGAACCAGACGACCCGGACCATCGCCCCCGCCTCCGGGTCGAGGCTCCGGCGGGCCGCCTCGGCGCGTGCTGTGACCGTCTCGCGGTCGTACCCTTCGACGCGGCTGACGCACGTGGTCGCGTCCACCGTGCCCGGCGGCGCCGTCTCCAGCAGCCACGAGGCGCCGTCCGCGCGGCGGACCCGCATCCGCAGCGCGTCATGGTGGTCGAGGAGGGTCCGCACCGCCGCGGTGAGCCGCTCCAGGCCCAGCGCCGGTGGCACGGTCAGCAGCATCGCCTGACTGAACCCGTCGAACCGGCCGCCGCGTTCGGCCAGCCACGACACGATCGGCGGACGCGGCACCGGGCCGACGCCCGCGCCGGGCGGTTCCGACCGCTCGGCCACGTCCGCGGCCGCCCGGGCGACCGCGGCGAGAGCGGCGGGCGTCCGATGCTCGAACACCTCCCGTGCGCTGACCACGAGCCCGGCGGCCCTGGCCCGCGACACGAGCTGGATCGCGAGGATGCTGTCCCCGCCGAGATCGAAGAACCCGTCCTCGGCCCCGATCGCATCGACGCCCAGCACCTCGGCGAAGACCTCGCAGAGCAGCCGCTCGGCCGGCGTCCCCGGCGCCCGCGACCCGGCGACGGAGGCGAACACCGGAGCGGGCAGGGCCGCGCGGTCCGTCTTCCCGCTGGCGGTCAACGGCAGTTCGTCGAGCACGACCACGGCCGCCGGGACCATCGACTCCGGCAGCACCCGCGCGGTGGCCCGCCTCAGCTCCGCCGGCTCCGCGTCTCCGGTGACGTATGCGACGAGACGCCGGTCGCCCGGACGGTCCTCCCGAGCCACGACGACGACCGAGGTCACACCTTCCTGCTCGGCCAGCACGGTTTCGATTTCGCCGAGTTCGATGCGGATGCCGCGGATTTTGACTTGGTGGTCGAGGCGTCCGAGGTATTCGAGTTGGCCGTGGGTGTTCCAGCGTGCGAGGTCGCCGGTGCGGTACATGCGGCCGGGTCGGTAGGGGTCGGCGACGAAGCGTTCGGCGGTGAGGTCGGGCCGGTCGTGGTAGCCGCGAGCGAGCTGGACACCCGCGAGATACAACTCCCCTGGCACACCCGGTGGCACGGGCCGCAGCGCGGGATCCAGCACGTACGCGCGCGTGTTCCACACCGGCCGCCCGATCGGGACGCTCCCGGATCCCGGGCGATGACGCCACGAGGTCACATCGACGGACGCCTCCGTCGGCCCGTACAGGTTGTGCAGCTCGACACCCGGCAGGACCTGCTGGAATCGTTCCGCGAGTTCGGGGGAGAGTGCCTCGCCGCTGCACAGCACCCGCCGCAGGCCCGCGCAGTCGGCGGCCTGCGGCTCTGTCAGGAACGCCGCCAGCATCGACGGCACGAAGTGCGCCGTCGTCACGCGGCATTCCCGGATCAGCTCGGCCAGATGACCGGCGTCCCGATGGCCGTCCGGCCGGGCGATCACGAGGGCGGCACCCGTCTGCAGGGGCCAGAAGAACTCCCACACCGACACGTCGAACGTCGCCGGCGTCTTCTGCACCACCCGGTCACCGGGCCCCAGCCCGTACTCGTCCTGCGCCCACAGCAGCCGGTTGACGATCCCGGCATGCGGGACCACAACGCCCTTGGGCCGCCCCGTCGACCCCGAGGTGTGGATGACGTACGCGGCGTTGGCGGGCGTCACCGTACGGACCGGTGGATCGGCGGGGAACCCGGCCAGTTCCTCCCGCACCTCCGGATCGTCGAGGATCAGCAGCGGGGCGTCGCCCGGGAGCCGGTTCGCGACGTCGGTAGTGGTGAGGACCAGCGTCGGCCGGGTGTCGGCCAGGACGTACGCGACACGGTCGGCGGGATGGTCCGGGTCGACCGGCGCATAGGCCGCGCCCGCCTTGACGACCGCGTACATCGCCACCAGCAGCTCGACCGAGCGCGGCACCGCGAGCGCGACGAACCGCTCCGGCCCGATCCCGCACTCGACCAGGTAGTGCGCCAGGCGGTTGATCCGCGCGTCGAACTCCGCGTACGTCAGCTCGGCGCCCTCGTAGACCAGCGCGACCGCGTCGGGCGTGCGGGCGACCTGTGCCTCGAACAGGTCGGCCAGCGTCACCGGCGGCACCGGACGCGCCGTGGCGTTCCACTCCTCCAGAACCCGCCGGCGTTCCGCGTCGTCGAGCAGGTCGACCGCGTCGATTCGGACGTCCTGGTCGGCCACGGCGGTCTCGAGCAGGCGGACGAAACGGGACGCGACCCGCTCGGCGCTTCCGGCGTCGAAGAGGTCGAGGGCGTACTCCAGCGTCCCGTCGAGCCCGGCCGGGCCGCCGTCGGCGCCGCGGTGCTCCTCGAGCATCAGGTGCAGGTCGAACTTTGCCACTCCCGCGTGCACCGGTTCGACGGCCGCTCGCAGTCCGGGCAGGTCGACGACCGCCCGCTCGGTGTTCTGGAACGCGAGCATGGTCTGGAACAGCGGGTGCCGGGCCATCGAGCGTTCCGGGGCGACGACCTCGACCAGCCGCTCGAAGGGCAGGTCCTGATGCTGGTAGGCGGCCAGGTCGGTCTCGCGTACGCGGGCCAGGAGCTCGCGGAACGACGGGTCGCCGCTCGTGTCCGTGCGCAGCACGAGCGTGTTGACGAACATGCCGACCAGGTCGTTCAGCGCCTCGTCGGTGCGTCCCGCGATGGGCGAGCCGATCGGGACGTCGCTGCCCGCGCCGAGGCGGGTGAGCAGCGCGGCGAGCGCCACCTGCGCGACCATGAACACCGTCGCGCCGTTCTCGCGCGCCAGGGCCTCCAGCCGGGCGTGCAGCGCGGCGTCGACCTCGAAGGCGACGGTCGCTCCCCGGTGCGACGCACGCGCCGGGCGCGGCCGGTCGGTGGGCAGGGCGAGCCGGTCGGGGAGCCCGGCGAGGGCGTCGCGCCAGTACGCGACCTGCCGTCCGATGAGGTCCTCGTCGAGGAGGGCCCGCTGCCAGAGGGCGTAGTCGGTGTACCGGACCGGCAGCGGATCCCACCGTGGAGTGTCGCCGTCGACTCGCGCCGCGTACGCGGTGATCAGGTCGCGGGCCAGCGGGGCGAGCGACCAGCCGTCGCAGGCGATGTGGTGCACGACGATGAGCAGCAGGTGCTCGTCCGCGCCGAGCGCGTACAGGTACGCGCGCAGTGGCGGCTCGACCGCCAGGTCGAAGCCCCGCGCGGCGTCCGCCGTCAGGCGCTCGTCCAGCTCCGGCCCGGTCGCCGTGACGGCGTCGGCGACCCGCAGCTCGGGTGCCATGCCGTCGACGATCAGCTGGTACGGCGTGCCGCCGGAGACGGGGAAGACGGTCCGCAGCGGCTCGTGCCGTTCGGTGAGGTCGCACAGGGCGATCCGCAGGGCGGCCTCGTCGAGCTTGCCCGTGAGCCGTAGCGCGATCGGGATGTTGTACGTGCCGGAGGGTTCGTCGTCGAGGCCGTCGAGGAACCACAGCCGCTGCTGCGCGTACGACAGGGGAACGATCGGCGGGTGCTCCACAGGCCGCAGCGGCGGCCGGGCCGAGCCCGCCTCCTCGATGGCCTGGACGGCACCGGCGGGTGTGGGCGCCGCGAACAGCGCCCGGATCGTCGGTTCCACGCCGAACGCCGACCGGATCCGGCTGATGACGCGGGTGGCGAGCAGCGAGTTGCCGCCCAGGTCGAAGAAGTCGTCGTCCGGATCGACCCGCCCCGCGCCCAGGACGTCGGCGAAGATCCCGCAGACGATCTCCTCCGCCGGCGTCCGGGGCGCCCGGGACCGCCCCGTGGCGGACACCTCCGGGGCGGGCAGCGCGGCCCGGTCGAGCTTTCCGCTCGAGTTGAGGGGAAGGGCGTCGAGGACGACGACGGCGGACGGCACCATGTGGGCGGGCAGCCGGTCGGCGGCGAACCAGCGCAGCTCGGCCGGGTCCGCGTCTCCTTCCCGACCAACCTGCTCTTCCCGACCTCCCGGCCCCGACCGACCTCCCGGCCTGGTGACGTACGCGACCAGGCGCTGGTCGCCGGGCCGGTCCTCCCACAGGAGCACGACCGCCTGGCCCACCGCCTCGTGCGCGACGAGCACCGCCTCGATCTCGCCCGGCTCGACCCGGAAGCCGCGGATCTTGAGCTGGTGGTCGGTACGGCCGAGGTACTCGACCTGGCCGTCGCCGGTCCAGCGGGCGAGGTCGCCGGTCCGGTACATGCGGCCAGGGCCGAACGGGTTCGCGACGAACCGCTCGGCGGTGAGGCCGGGTCGGTCATGGTAGCCGCGTGCCAGGCCGCTGCCGGTCAGGTACAGCTCGCCGGGAACGCCGATGGGGACGGGGTTCAGCCAGGCATCGAGGACGTACGCGCAGGTGTTGGTCAGCGGCCGGCCGATCGGGGCCCGCGCGTCCGGCGCGCCGTCGTCCTCCCAGGCCAGCGCGTAGACCGTCGCCTCGGTAGGGCCGTAGATGTTGGCGATGCGGGCCTCCGGCAGGGCGTCCCGCGCCTCGCGGAGCAACTGCGGCGGGAGCGCCTCGCCGGCCAGCGCGAGCGTGCCGGCCTTCGGCCGCGCGCCCTGCGCGAGGACCGCGGACAGCGCCGAGGGCACCGCGCAGATCAGGTCGACGTCGACCGGCCGGTCGAGGAGAGCGAGCAGGTCAGGGACGATCTCGATCGAGCCACCGACCAGGAGCGGCACGAGCGTGTCGAACACCGAGACGTCGAAGTTGAGTGAGGTCGCGGCCAGCACCCGGGACAGCCGTTCCCGCCCGAAGTCGCGTACGGCCCAGTCGGCCAGGTCGACGATGCCCCGATGCGCGACGACGACGCCCTTGGGCCGTCCCGTGGACCCGGAGGTGTAGATCAGGTAGGCGGTGTTGTCCGACCGCACCCGCCGCGCGCCCGCCGTCGCTCTCCGGAACACCGGCTCGGCGTAGGTCCGCTCCTCTGCGGAGACCGCGTCCGGGGGCTGTTCGGCCGGGACCGGCGCGAGGACGTCGGGCGGGACGCCGCGCAGCGAGCGGGGAAGCACAGTGCCCCCATGGGCGATGACGCAGGCGGATTCGGCGTAGGTCGGTTCCTCCGCGGAGACCGCGTCCGTGTCCTGTTCGAGCGGTTCGGCCGTGCGCTGCGCGGGGACGTCGGGCGGGACGCGGGGCAGCGCACGCGGGAGCACGGTGCCCTCATGCGCGATGACGCAGGAGGGTCCGGCGTCGTCGAGCAGGAGCGCGATGCGCTCCGCCGGATGGCTCAGGTCGATGGGGACGTATGCGGCACCCGCCTTCAGCACCCCCCACAGCGCCACGATCAGCTCCGCCGAGCGCGGCAGCGCGACGGCCACGAAGTCCTCCGGGCCGATACCTCGGGCGACCAGCGCACCCGCCAGCCGCTCAGCCTGAGCGTTCAGCTCGGCGTAGGTCAGCTCCTCGTTCGCGAAGACGACCGCCGTCGCGTCCGGGGTCCTGGCGACCTGTTGCTCGAACAGCTCGGCCGGCGTGGCCGGCGGGACCTTCCGGGCGGTGTCGTTGAAGTCCTGAAGGATCCGGCGGCGTTCGCCCGGATTGAGAAGGTCGATCCCGCCGATGCGCGTGTCGGGATCGGCCGCGACCGCGGCGATGAGGCGATCGAGCCGTGCGACGAGCGCCTCGGCGGTCGAGCGATCGAACAGGTCGGTCGCGTACTCCAGCGCGCCCGCCCCACTCGGGTCCAGGTCGAGCAGCAGATCGAACTTGGCGATCCCCGCGTCGACCGGTCGTACGGTCGCCGCGAGGCCCGGAAGGTCGAGCTCGACCCGGTCGGTGTTCTGGAAGGCGAGCATGACCTGGAACAGCGGATGCCGGGCCATGCTGCGCGGCGGGTTGAGGATCTCCACGAGACGTTCGAAGGGGAGGTCCTGGTGCTGGTAGGCGGCCAGGTCCGCCTTCCGGATCCGTCCGATCAGCTCCCGGAAGGTGGGGCTCCCCGAAAGGTCGGTGCGCAGCACGAGCGTGTTGACGAACATCCCGACCAGATCGTCCACGGCCTGGTCCGTGCGGCCGGCGATCGGCGTGCCGATGGGGATGTCGGTGCCCGCGCCCAGCCTGGTCAACAGCGCCGCCAAAGCCGCCTGCATCACCATGAACACGCTCGCGTCCGTCTCGCGGGCGAGCGCTGTCAGGGGCTCCGGATCCAGCCGCACCGGAACCCGCGCGCCCTCGTGCGACGCCTGGGCGGGCCGGGGCCGGTCGGTCGGCAGGTCGAGCTCGTCGGCCAGCCCATTCAGGGTTTCCCGCCAGTACGCGATCTGGCGGGCGATGAGGCTGTCGTGGTCGTCCTCGGACCCGAGCGCGTCCCGCTGCCAGAGCGCGTAGTCGGCGTACTGCACCGGCAGCGGCTCCCAGGCGGGCACCCGCCCCTCGGCCCGCGCGGCGTACGCGCAGATCAGGTCCCGGGCCAGCGGGGCGAGGGACCACCCGTCGGCCGCGATGTGGTGGAGCACCACCAGCAGCACGTGCTCGCCGGGACCGGTCGCGTACAGGCGAGCGCGCAGCGGGATCTCGTCCGCCAGATCGAACCCGCGCGCGGCGTCCCGGGCCAGGTCGGCGACCATGTCGCCGGTCTCGGTCACCGGCAGGTCGGGCCGTACGCCGTCCAGGACGACCTGGCACGGTTCGCCGTCGACCTGCGGATAGACGGTGCGCAGCACCTCGTGCCGATCGACGACGTCGGCCAGCGCCGCCCGCAGGGCGTCGACGTCCAGGTCGCCGGTCAGCCGGAGGGCGGCGGGCATGGTGTAGGTCGCCGTGGGACCGTCCAGCCGGTTCAGGAGCCACAGCCGCCGCTGCGCGTACGACAGCGGGACCCGCTCGGGCCTTGGCATGGGTACGAGCGGGGGCCGGGCCGGTGCGGCGGCGTCCAGCCCGGCGGCGAGTCCGGCGACGGTGGGCGTCTCGAAGAGGGCACGGACGGGCAGTTCCACGCCGAGCATGGATCGGACGCGGGCGACGACGCGGGTGGCCAGCAGGGAGTCCCCGCCCAGGTCGAAGAACCCGTCGTCGATCCCGACCGCCGACGTGCCCAGCACCTCGGCGAAGACCCCGCACAGCATTTCCTCCACCGGCGTCCGCGGACCGCGCGACGACGCGGTGATGTCCGGCGCGGGCAGGGCGCGGCGGTCCAGCTTGCCGTTGGGCGTGAGCGGCAGGGCGTCCAGCCGAACGATCGCGGCCGGGACCATGTGCGCCGGAAGGTTCCGCCGTGTCAGGTCACGGAGCGCGGCGGGGTCCACGGCGCCGACGGCGGGCCGCCCGGGCTCGGCGGGACCCTGGAGCACGCCCTGTTCGACGCCGGGACCGGTGACGTACGCGACGATCCGCCGGTGCCGGTCGTCGTCCGGCCCGTCCTCGCGGACGACCGCCACGACCTCGTCGACGGACGGGTCGGCGGCGAGCACGGCCTCGATCTCGCCGAGTTCGACGCGGAAGCCGCGCAGCTGAACCTGGTGGTCGGCACGGCCGACGTACTCCAGGCGGCCGTCGGCATGCCGACGGGCCAGGTCCCCGGAGCGGTACATGCGACCCGGCCCGTACGGGTCGGCGACGAACCGCTCGGCGGTCAGATCGGGGCGGCCGAGGTAGCCGCGCGCCAGACCGGCCCCCGCGACGTACAGCTCGCCCGTCATGCCGTGCGGCATCGGCCGCAGCGCCGCGTCCAGGACGTACGCCCGCAGATCGGGGATGCCGACACCGATCCCGCCGCCCTGGCCCATGCGGATCCCGCCGCCTTGGCCGCCTGCGCTCGCGGCGTCCAGCGGCGCGTAGGTGACGTGCACCGTGGTCTCGGTGATGCCGTACATGTTGACCAGGACGGGCGCGTCGTCGGCGTGCCGGGAGTACCAGTCGGCGAGGCGGGACGGGTTCAGCGCCTCACCACCGAAGATCACATACCGCAGGGCGAGTTCCCGCGTTGTGTCCCGGTCGGCGCGCATGAGCTGGTGGAACGCCGACGGTGTCTGGTTGAGGACCGTCACGCGCTCGTCGTCGAGCAGGCGAAGGAGGTCCTCGGGGGAGCGGCTGACGTCGTACGGGACGACGACGAGGCGGCCGCCGTACAGCAGGGCGCCCCACAGCTCCCACACCGAGAAGTCGAAGGCGTAGGAGTGGAAGAGCGTCCAGACGTCCGACGGCCCGAACCCGAACCACGGGTCGGTGGCATCGAGGAGCCGCACAACGTTCTGATGGGGGACGACCACGCCCTTCGGCCGGCCGGTCGACCCGGACGTGTAGATGACGTACGCGGGATGCTCCGGCCGCAGCGGCACGACCGGGTCGTCCTCGGGGTACCCGCCAAGCGCCTCGTCGCCGATGCGGACCCGCGTGACGCCTGCGGGCAGTTCGACGTCGGAGGCCGTGAGGACGAGTGTGGGCGCGGCGTCCTCCAGCATGGCCGCAACGCGGTTCGCCGGGTAGTCCGGGTCGATCGGAACGTACGCCGCCCCGGACTTGAGCACGGCGAGGATCGCCACGACGAGGTCGGCGGATCGGGGGAGGGCCAGGGCGACCAGCCGTTCGGGACCGGCGCCGAGGGCGATGAGGCGGTGGGCCAGCCGGTTCGCGCGGGCGTTCAGCTCCCCGTACGTCAGGCACGTGCCGACGTCGGTGACCGCGACCGCTTCCGGTTCACGGGCGGCGCGGGCCGCGAACAGGCCAGGAACGGTCGCGTGACGAATCTCCGGGACCTGGGGACGGTCGAGGGCCGCAGCCCGCTCCTCTGGGAGGGCGACGTCGAGGACGCCGATCGGCCGGTCCGGGCCGGTGGTCGCGAGGGCGCGCAGGAAGTCCAGGAAGCGGGCGTGGTGGGCGGCGACCTCCGCGGGGGCGTACCGCTCCGGGTGGGCGTCGACGTCGATGCGCGTGCCCTCGCCGGCGGAGCCCTCGTACACGTTGACGGCGAGGTCCTCGACCGGGCCGGTGGTCAGCACGCGCGGGACGCCCCGGTGCCCGGCGAAGTCCAGGTCGCGCTCGAACCCCATGATGTTGATCAGCGGGCCGTACAGCGGGCGGGCGTCGCCGAGGAGGCCGAGGTCACGGCGCAGGTCCTCCAGGCGGTACCGCTGGTGCCGGAGCAGCCGCCCGACCTGCTCGGTCACCTGCCGGATGAGGTCGCGGACCGAGTCGGCAGGCCGGACGCTCAGCCGCAGCGGCAGGACGTTCGACAGCATCCCGGGGGTGCGGCGTGCCGCCGGGGTGGTACGCGCGGTCACCGCGAGGCCGAGCACGACGTCGGAGACGCCGCACAGCCGGGCGGTGTACGCCGCGGCGGCCGCGATCGTCAGTCCGGTGAGGGTGGTGTCGAGCGCCCGGGCCGCGGCCGTGATCGCGTCGGCCTCGGCCGGGCTCAGCGTGCCGGACTCCCGGATGAACGTCGCGGACGGCCGGGTGCCGTGGCCAGGGCGGACGGACAGCGTCGGGGTCTCGGGCAGATCCGCGCAGCGGTCCAGCCAGTACGCGCGGTCGCGTTCGAAGCGGCGGGACGCGCGGTACTCCTCGTCCTCGGTGAGCAGCACCTCCAGCGACCCCAGGGTCCCCGCGCCGTACGGCCGTCCGTCGGCCATCGCGGTGTACACCTCGGCGAGCCGCCGCGTGATCAGCGGGCCGCTGTAGCCGTCAACGGCGAGGTGGTGGCAGCGCAGGTACCACAGGTGGCGGTCGTCGCCGAGGCGCAGGAGCGCGTTGCCGAACAGCCGCCCGCACATCAGGTCGACGGGCGTCGAGGAGTCCGCACGCATCCACGCGTGCGCGGCCGCCATGGGATCGGCCGCACCGCTCAGGTCGACGACGGGCACCTCGACCGGCACGATGTCGAGGACCTGCTCCGGCACGGATGACCCAGGGCCATCGACGAGGCGGACGTGTACCGCCTCGACCTCGTGGGCGCAGGCGCGGACCGCGGCGGCGAAGATCTCCGGTTCGACCGGCCCCGCGATCTCGACGTACTGCGCCACCTGGACGGGGGCGTCCGGGTTCAGCAGCTGGGCGTACCAGACTCCGCGCTGCGCGGCGGACAGCGGCCAGGGGATGGACATGGAGGGTCAGGCCGGGAGGTCGGTCGGGGCCGAGAAGCCGGTCGGGGCCGGGAGGCCGGTCGGGGTCGGTCGGTCGGGAAGAGCAGATTGGTCGGGAAAGGCCGGGAGACCGGTCGGGGTTGGTTGGTCGGGAAGAACAGGGTCGGGGGCGGGCCGGTCACCGACGCGTTCGGTCAGGTGGGCGGCGAGGGCGTCGATGGTCGGGTGGGTCCAGGCAAGGGTCGGCTCGACGTCCAGGTCGTACTCCGCCTCGATGTCGCCGCACAGGCTCATCGCGTACACCGAGTCCATGCCGTACTCGGCGAGCATGGCCGACGGGTCGATGTCCGCGGGGGAGCGTTCGAGGTACTCGGCGACGCGCTGCGTGAGCCAGTCGCGGATCAGCGTTTCGCTGGGCAAGGGGGCCTCCGTAGGGGGTGGTGCACCGGGTGAGGGGGAGCCCGGTCTATCTGCCGGCGAGGGCGCGGAGCTCGGGTTCGAGCTCGGCGTGCAAGGGGCTGAGGTCGCCCGCCAGGAACATCTCGCGCATTCGCCGCCGCTGGATCTTGCCGCTGGTGGTCTTGCCGACGCCGCCCCGCTGGACGAGGACGACGTTCATCGAGGGCAGGCCGAAGGCTCTCGCCAGCTCGCCTTTGATCTTCCTGGCGAGGCCCTCGTACGTGAGGTCGCCCAGGTCCTTGGGGCGTACCTCCTGGACGAGTACGACGTGCTCGCGCCCGTTCTCCACGCCGAACGCGGCGGCGGCTCGCGCCGCGGGGTGGACGTCCCGGCTCGCCTCTTCCACATCCTGTGGATAGATGTTCCGGCCGTTGACGATGATCAGATCCTTCAGCCGGCCGGTGACGTATAGCTCGCCGTCGTGGAGGAAGCCGAGGTCGCCGGTGCGCAGGAACGGCCCCTCCCCGGTGGACAGGCGCGCCCGGAAGGTCTCCTCGCTTGCCTCGGCGCGCTGCCAGTACCTCAGCGCGACGCTGCCGCCCGCGACCCAGATCTCGCCGATCCGGCCGTCGGGCAGCGGCGCAGCCGACTCGGGCCGGACGATCCGTACGGTCAGGTCGATCGGCCGACCGCAGGCGACCAGCTCCACGCAGTCTCCTTCCCGACCAACCTGCTCTTCCCGACCAACCAACCCCGGTCGACATCCCGGGGCCGACGGCTCGGCGCGGTCCTGCTCCAGCGCGGCTGCGTCGAAGCGGCCGACGACCGGCCCGCGTCCGCGTTCGGTGCCGGTGACGAGCAGCGTCGACTCGGCCATGCCGTAGCCGGGCGCCCAGACCTCCCGGCGGAACCCGAGGGCGCCGAACCGCCGGACGACCTTCTCCAGCGTCGCGGTGCGGACGGGCTCCGCGCCGTTGAGCGCCCAGGCGAGCGAGGACAGGTCCAGCCCGTCGAGCTGGTCGTCCTTGACCCCGCGAACCAGCCACTCGTACGCGAAGTTCGGCGCGACGGTGTACCCGGCCCGGTAGCGGCTGATCATCCGCAGCCACAGCACCGGCTTCATCACGAACGACACGGGCGAGGTGAAGGCCATGCTGCCGCCCGCGTACAGCGGCTGGAGGAGCAGCCCGATCAGCCCCATGTCGTGGTAGTGCGGCAGCCAGCCTGCGCCGATCCCATTCTCGGGGCGGCCGAGCACCGTGTAGATCTGCGCCGAGTTGTGCAGCAGGTTCCCGTGGGAGAGCAGCACGCCGCGCGGCTCGCTGGTCGAGCCGGAGGTGTACTGCAGGTACGCCGGGGTGTCCGGCTCCAGCTCCGGCATCTTCCACGTGTCCGCGTCGGGGAGTTCGGCGGCGTCGGTGGCGACGCACTCCACCCGGCCGTCGAGGCCGGCGTCGCGCAGCCACGCGGCGAGCAGCGGCGCGTTCGCGCTGTCCGTGAGCACGATCCGGATGTCGGCGTCCTTGATGATGCCCTCCGCGCGTTCGAGCGCGCGGGGATCGGTCGACGGCAGCGGCGACGGCACCGCGATCACCTGCGAGTACAGGCAGCCGAGGAACATCCGGAGGAACTCCAGCCCCGCCGGGTAGAGCAGCAGCGCCGCCTCCCCGCCCAGACCCGCGCGGCCGAGCCACGCGCCGGCCGACCGCGCGCGGCGGTCCAGCTCCGCGAACGTCGCCCGCTCGACCTCGACCAGGTCGCCCTTGCGATCGTCGACGAACACGTACCAGCGGTCGTCTCCGAAGCGCGCGACCTGGGCGCGCAGGTGGTGCACGAAGCTCGTCATCGACCGTCCCCGTTCATGTGGTGATTCCCCCGGGCCCGTCCAGCGCGGCGCAGGCACGGCCCACGCCGTCCTCCGCCGCGATGCGTCGGCCGATCAGCGCCGCCCGGCGGCGCATCGCGCCGTCGCGTACGGTCGTGGTGATCCGTTCGGCCAGCGTTCCCGGCCCGAGCCGCTTGATCGGCAGCGGTGGCGGCCCGGCCCCGATCGCCGCCACCCGGTCGCCCCAGAACGGCTGGTCGCCGAAGAACGGGCAGATGACGGCGGGGATCCCGGCGCGCAGGGCGGCGGCGGTGGTGCCCGCGCCGCCGTGGTGCACGACCGCGAGCGTCTGTGGGAAGAGCCACGAGTGCGGCACGTCGCGTACGACGAGGATGTCGTCGTCCGCGTCCTCGTACTCCCCGAAGGCGACAATCCCCCGGACGCCCGCGACGCGCAGCGCCGCCCGTATCGTCCGGAAGGCCGCCTCAGGGTCGCGGGGCACCATGCTGCCGAAGCCGGCGTAGACCGGGGGCGGACCGGAGGCGAGGAAGTCCGTGAGCCGCGGGTCCGGGGTCCAGGAGGGCTCGTCGAGGAACCAGTAGCCGGTGACGTGCACGGACGGCGGCCAGTCCGGCGGCCGTGGCACGATGGCGTCGCTGAAGCAGGCCAGCACCGGGACGTCCCGGATACGTCGCATCGGGCCGCGCATGGAGAGCTTCGGCAGGCCGAGCGCGTCCCGGCGCCACGGGTCGACGATGGGCCGGCCCAGCTGCCAGGCGATCTGGTCGACGAGGTGGAAGCTCAGCCGCTCGGCGCCGAACGCCCGGCGCACGAGCGGGTGCGGGAACGCGCTCGTCGGATGGCTGGGCTGAAAGTGGATCAGTGCCTCGTCGACGTGCAGGTACTCGGCGAGGTGATGCCCGATGAATCCCAGCGTCGGGCAGAGCAGCAGATCGGCGTCCTTGGAAGCGGACCGGATCTCCTCGAGGAGCATCTCGGCCATCGGCCGGATGAGCCGTTTGAACCCGCTGACGAACCGCACCGGGTTGCGGCCGCCCAGCAGCCATTCCCGGACCTCGTCGGTCTCCAGGAGCCGCGCCGGGTCGACGGACAGGACGGCCGTGTCGAGTCCTGCGGCCAGCGACTCGTGGCCGGCGGCGATGATCAGCCGTACGGCGTTGCCGCGCGCGGCGAGTCCCCGGGCGAGCGCGACGCAGGGCTGGACGTCCCCCCGGGAACCGGCCGCCAGTATGACGATGGTGCGTGCCACCGCGGTCACCGAGTGCTCTCGGCAGGAGGCGACCAGGTCAGCAGCGGCGGCCGTTCCGGGGCGTCGGTGGTCTCGGCAGACGGTGACCAGGTGAGCAGTGGCGGCGGTTCCGGCGTGACGCGAGCGCCCGCGGTCTCGCTCCATTGGGGTCGGGCGTGTCGGGCGCGGCGCTTCCTGGCCGGCAGCGAGAGGAGGGCGATCAGCGCGCCGAGGCAGACCAGTCCGGCGCCGCACAGCAGGCCGATCGAGGTCGCGTGCTGGAACGCGGCGGCGTGAGTCGCCCCCGAGGCCACCTCGGAATCCTGCCGCGCCGCGATGATCAGGCCGATGACGGCGATGCCCAACGCCCCGGAGACCTCTCGCCCGACGCTGAGGATCCCGCCCGCGACGCCGTGGCGCTCGTCCGGGATCGAGCCCAGAACGTACGCGGTGAGCGGCATGTTCAGCGCCGAGCCGACGCCGATCAGGGCGACGCCGGGCAGCAGGTCGGCGTAGCCGTCGCCGGGGCGCAGCAGCGCGAACGCCGTCATCCCGACGGCCATGAGCAGCAGTCCCCAGGCGATCGTGGACCGGGCGCCGAGCTTCCGGCCGACCCAGAACGACACCGGGGTCAGGAGTGCGATCACCACGGCCGGCGGCAGGAACACCGAGCCGGTCTTGGTCGGGGAGAACCGCAGCACCTCCTGCAGGAACAGCGAGGCGTAGAAGAGCACGCCGTTGAAGCCGACGCCCCACAGGATCTGCACGGCGACGCCGCCCGCGAACGCCCGGCTCCGGAAGAACACCACGTCGATCATCGGCGTGGCGGCCCACCGCTCGACGACGATCAGCGCCACGAGCCCCACGGCGGCCAGGGTGAGCGCGCCGAGCACCAGGCCGCTGCCCCACCCGTGCGCGGAGACCTCGCTGAGCGCGTACGTGACGGCGAACAGCGTGGTGCCGGAGGCGAGCATGCCGGGCAGGTCGACGCCCTGCGCCGTGGTGTCCCGCGACTCCGGGATGACCAGGAGGCCCAGCAGGACGACCAGCAAGCCGGGCGCGAGGTTGATGAGGAAGATCCAGTTCCACGCCCAGTGCTGGGCGATGTACCCGCCGGCCACCGGGCCGAGTGCGAGGGCCAGTGCGGCAGAACCGACCCAGACGACGGTGCCGGTCGCCTGCTCGCGTTCGGTACGGCCGACGGTGACGAGCGCGAGCCCGGCCGGGATGACCAGTGCGCCGCCGGCGCCCTGGACGACCCGGGCGGCGATCAGCGTCTCGGCCGTCTGCGCCAGGCCGGCGAGCCCAGACGCCGCTGTGAAGATCGTCAGACCGATCAGGAAGATCTTCTTGCGGCCGTACACGTCCGCCATCCGGCCGCCGGCGAGCATCACGCTGGCGAAGATCAGGATGTACGAGGTGGCGATCCACTCCAGCGTGGACAGGGAAATGCGCAGGTCACGCTGGATCGACGGCAGCGCGACGTTCACGACCGTGTTGTCCAGCGTGGTCATGAACCCGGCGACCGCGATCACAGTGAGCGTCCATCCATGTCGCGCGCGGGTCATTCGCCCTATAACGCCATATTCGCCACCGGGAGTCTTGTCATCGTCGTGATAAGGCCTGTGGGAGAAAAGTGGCCTATGTGCGCATCGGTACTCATGCCGGATAAGACACTGTCTTCACTACCTCAGCGTCTTTTCTCACGTGACCGTGTGTAATGGGGGTAGCACAAATGGCGGCTACCGAGCCGGGCGAAGCCGGCCCCCGCCGACTTGGAAAGTCGGCGATTCGCCGGTTTCTCATCGACGCCGTGGCGAGCCGATGTCGGGTGCCCTCTTCCGAGGTCGACCCGGACCAGCCGCTCGATGAGTTCGGCCTGACCTCGCGCGATGCGGTCGCCATCGCCGGTGAACTCGAACGCCTCATCGGCGCGCGGCTGCCCGCCACCCTCGTTTACGAACATCCGACCATTGCGCGGCTCACCGATGTCATCGCCCACGGTGAATTCTCCACTCCGGACGGTGATTTCGCTAATCGGCCGGATTCGGCCACGACCGATTCCGCCGAACCCATTGCGGTGGTAGGAATAGGCTGTCGTTTCCCCGGCGGCGTGTCCGGGCCGGCGGCGTACTGGCGATTTCTCCTCGACCGTGGCGACGCGATCCGCGAGATCCCTCACGGTCGCTGGGACGCCTTCGACGACGGCACACTCGAGGACGTCACCCGGTTCGGCGGATTCCTCGACGACATCGCCGGCTTCGACTCGCGGTTCTTCGGCATCACGCCCGACGAGGCCGACGTCATGGACCCGCAGCAGCGGCTTCTCCTCGAGGTCGCCTGGGAGGCGTTCCAGCACGCGGGCGTCGCGCCGCCGAGCCTGCGCGGCAGCCGCACCGGGGTGTTCGTCGGCGTCTCCGCCCCCGAGTACGGCTACGTCACCGGGACCGCACCGCTACGGCCCTGGACCGCGACCGGCGCTGCGCTGAGCATCGTCGCGAACCGCCTGTCCTACCTCCTCGACCTGCGCGGCCCATCGATGATCGTCGACACGGCCTGCTCGTCGTCATTGGTCGCGACCCACCTGGCCGTACGATCCCTGCGCGAGGGGGAGAGCGACCTCGCCGTCGCCGGCGGCGTCAACGTCCTGCTCTCCCCGGTGATCACCAAGACGTTCGACCTGGGGGGAGCGACCGCCCCGGACGGCCACTGCAAGCCGTTCGACGCGTCCGGGGACGGCATGGTCCGCGCCGAGGGCTGCGGCGTCATCATCCTGAAACGACTGTCGGACGCGCGGCGCGACGGCGACCGCGTACTGGCACTGATCCGCGGCTCGGCGGTCAACTCCGACGGCCGCTCCAACGGCCTCATCGCCCCGAACGCCGAGGCCCAGGCAGCGGTCGTCCGCTCGGCGTACGCGGGCCTCCCCCGGCCCGACTACGTGGAGGCACACGGCACCGGCACGTTCCTCGGCGACCCGATCGAGGCCCGCGCCCTCGCCACCGCCCTACGCGGCCCGGACCCCGACGGTCGGTCCGTTCTGATCGGGTCGGTCAAGTCCAATCTCGGGCACCTGGAGGCCGCCGCCGGTGTCGCCGGGCTGATCAAGGTCGTCCTCGCGTTGGCTCACCGGCGGATCCCGCCGAGCCTGCACTACCGCGAGCCGAACCCGCACATCGACTTTCCAGAGCTCGGGCTGGCGGTCGCCGCCGACGAGACGCTGTGGCCCGAGACCGGCCGGCCCGCCCTCGCCGGGGTCTCCGGCTTCGGATTCGGCGGCACGAACGCGCACGTCGTCCTCGAAGAGGCTCCCGTGGCGGAGGACCGGCCACGCCCCCGCCGCGAGCCGGCCGTGCACACCCTCCTGCTCTCCGACGTCGAGGCCGACCGGATCGGGCCGTACGCCGCACGCCTCGCCGACTGGCTCGAGGCCGCACCCGACTCGGCCGTGCCGGACGTCGCCCACACACTGAGCCGCCGTTTCGGGCGGGGCCGTGCCGCCGCCGCCGTCGTCGGCCGCGACCGCGCGGCGCTCGCGGAGGCGCTTCGCGCTCCGCGCGTCACCGGCGTCACGATCGGCCGGGACGCCCGGCCGGTCTGGGTGTTCTCCGGGTACGGCGCGCAGCGGCCCGGCATGGGCCGGCGGCTCCTGGCCGAGGAACAGGCGTTCGCCGCCGCCATCGACACGCTCGACGGGCCGTTCGCGGCCGAGGCCGGTTTCTCGCTGTGGGACGCGCTGGAGAGCGGCGAACGGGTCACCGGCGTGTACCGCACGATGACGACGCTGTTCGGCCTGCAGGTCGGGCTGGCCGCGCTGCTGCGCTCGTACGGCGCCGAGCCCGGCGCGGTGATCGGCCACTCGATGGGCGAGGTCGCCGCGGCGGTCGCCGCCGGGGCGCTGCCCCTCGTCGACGGCGTCAAGGTGATCAGCACTCGGGCGCGCCTGCTCGACGGCATCGCCGAGACGGGCGGCGGGGCGATGCTCGTCCTCGGCTGCTCGGCCGTCGACGCCCTCGGCCTCGTACGGGACGGCGTCGACGTGCACGTCGCGGTCCGCTCGTCGCCGCAGCAGACCGTTCTGACCGGGGACGCCGACGAACTCGCCCGGGTCGCCGACCGCGCCACCGACGAGGGCCTGCTGGCCCGGCTCGTCCAGGCGGAGGGCGCCGGGCACTCGCCCGCCGTCGACCCGATCCTCGACCCGCTGCGCACAGAACTCGCGCACGTCCGCAGCGGCCCGACCGACGTGCCGTTCTACTCCACCGTGCTGGAGGACCCACGCGAGGCCCCGGCGTTCGACGGCGACTACTGGGCCGCCAACGCCCGCCGGACCGTACGCCTCGCCGACGCGGTCGCCGCCGCTGCCGAGGACGGCTTCACGACGTTCGTCGAGGTGAACGCGCATCCCCTGCTCGCCCAGGCGATCGCGGAGACCGCCGACGGCGCGCTCGTCGTCCCGACGCTGCGCCGCCCGCCCCGACACTCCGGCCAGCCTGAGGCGGACGACACCGTCACCTTCCACGAAGCGCTCGCCACGCTGACCGTCCACGGCCACCTGCCCGCCCCCACGCCGCCGGGCCGCGTCGTCGACGTACCCGTCCCGGCGTGGGAGCACCGCCACCACTGGATCGACGTCCCGCCGCGCGGCGCGGCCGGACAGCATCCGCTGCTCGGCTCGCACATCGAACTGCCCGGCGAGGACCGGCACGTCTGGAGCGCCGACGTGGGCACGGCCGCGTCGCAGTGGGCCGACCGGCCGTTCGGGCAGCCGCTCCTGCCCGCCGCCGCGTACGCCGAGATCGCGCTGGCCGCGGGTGCCACGGCCCTGAGACCGGACGTGACCGTCACCGGGCTGCGCCTGGACCGGTTCCTGCCGCTCGAGGATCACACGACCGTCACCACGTCCCTCACGGTCACCGACGACGAGGCGGCCGTCATCGACGTGCACGCGCGCACCGCCGCAGGCACCTGGACCCGCCTGGCCTCCGCCACCGTCACACCGAGCGGCGGCCCCCCGGCCGATGACACGGGCGTGGACACCGAGGTCGAGATCGGACCGGCCGAGGAGGGCAACCGTCACTTCCGGCTCCATCCCGAAGTGTTCGGCCGCTGCCTGGCCGCGCTCGCCGACCTGCTGGACGGTGGCGCGTCCGCGACGGACCTGGCCCGGCCGGCCTGGCTGCCGGAGTCGATCGGCGCCGTGCGGGTGTACGGACCGACGAGGAATGGGGGCCGCTGCCTCATCCGGCTCACCTCGACCAGCGACGGCCGTACCGCCGACCTCCGCTTGGTCGGGGAGGCGGGACGGATCCTGCTCGAGGCCACCGACATCCGGCTGCGCACGTACGGACGCACCGACCTGCCCGTGCCGCTGAGCACGAAGCTGGCCGAAGTCATCTGGGAGCCCGCCGAAGCGTCACCGACAGCGGACGGCGACCTGTTCGCGGACGCGGTCGTGCTGGTCGCCCCCGGCGACCCGATGGCCGAGGAACTGCCCGCCGCATCGGTCCACGAGATCACCGACTGGGCCGACGCCGAGGGGATCGCTCGGGACCTCGTGGCGGCGCTCCCGGCGCAGGTCGTGGTCCTCGTGCCCGGGGATCTGACCGGCGAGCGGCTGGTGCTCGCCTTGTCCGGTCTGGTTCGGGGGCTGACGAGCGGGTCCGCGCCACCCCGTCTGTGGCTGGTCACGCGGGGTGCGCTCCGCCCGGCGGGCATGGGCGCGGGCGAGCCGGGGCAGGCGTTCGTCGGTGCGATGGTGCGGGTGCTCGGGTTCGAGACGCCGGCTCTGCGCGCCACCCACCTCGACCTCGACGTCACCGGACCGGCGAGTGTGGCCGCCGCGCAGATCGCCGCCGAGTTGCGCGCCCGCCCGGCCGACACCGAGATCGCCTGGCTGGGTGGTGCCCGGTACGTCGCGCGGCTGGCCGCCGCACGCCTCGGCGACGGGCATGGCCCGGAGTCGGCGAGTGCGGGCCGGACCGCCGGCCACCACACGCCGGGCGGCCGGACTGCCGGCCACCGCGCGCCGGACCGGACCGCTGGCCACCGCGCGCCGGGCCAGACCGCCGGCCACCGCACGCCAGGCCGGACCGCCGGGCACCGGCCGCGCCCGGTCGTCCGGCGGGGAGCCGCGTACGTGATCAGCGGGGGCTACGGCGGCCTGGGCCTGGTCACCGCCCGGCTGCTGGCGGAGCGTGGCGCGGGACGGATCGTGCTGTCCGGGCGGAGCGGCCCGCCGCCCGATGCGGAGAAGGCCATCAGCGAGCTGCGCGAGACCGGCGTCGAGGTCGAGGTGGTCCTCGGCGATATCGCGGCACCCGGCGTGGCCGAGCGGATGGTCGCCGCCGCCGGGGACCGGCTGCGCGGCGTTGTCCACGCCGCCGGTGGACTCGCCGACCGGATCTTCACTGACATCGACGCGGCCGACCTGCGCCGCGTCTGGGCGCCGAAGGTCGACGGCGCGTACCGGCTGTACGAGGCGGCGCGCGGGCATGACCTCGACTGGTGGGTCGCCTACTCCTCTGCCGCGGCCCTGCTCGGCTCCCCGGGCCAGGGCGCGTACGCCGCCGCCAACGCTGCGGTCGACGCCTTCACCGGATTCCTCCGGGAGCAGGGCGTGCCCGCCGTCACGATCAAGTGGGGCACCTGGTCCCGGGTCGGCGGCGCGGCGAACCTGACCGGCGGTCCCGTGAGCGGCATCGACCCGATCACCCCAGAGGAGGGCGCGGAGGCCTTCGAAGCGCTGCTCGCGCACGACCGGGCCGCCACCGGCGTGCTCCGTTTCGATCCACGCCAGGCGGTGACCGCGTTCCCCGAACTCGGCCGGATGCCGTACTTCTCCACGCTGGTCGGCACGCTCCCGGAGGTCGCGGACGACTGGCCCGGCCCGGAGGCGTTGCGCGCCTTTGAGCCCGTCGCCGCCCGCGCGCTGGTCCGCGACCGGGTCGCCGAGCGGGTCGCCACCGTCCTCGGATTCCGCCCCGACCCGGCGCAGTCTCTGACCGACCTCGGCCTGGACTCGCTCGTGGCGGTCCGCATCAAGAGCGCGCTGGAACACGACTTCGGGCTCACGGTGCCCGCGACGGTGCTGCTGCAGGGCGGCAGCGTCGAGGTACTGACCACCTGGGCGCTCACCGAACTCGGCCTCGCCGACCCCGAGCCGGGCGAGGAGGCGGGCGGCCGGACGTCCGGCACCGCATCCCACCCCAAAGGCAAAACCCCCGGCGTCACATCCCGCATCGACGGCAGGACTCCCGGCGGCGCGTCTCGCCCCGGCGGCAGGGCCCCCGGCGCCGCACGGCGCCCCGAAGACCGGGCGTCCGGTGCCGCGCGCCGTCGCCCTGAAGACCGGGCGTTCCGTGTCGCGCGCCGCGCGGAAGGCGGGGCGTACGTCGACGCCCGGGACGCCTCTGAGCGGCTCGTCGTCCGCGTCTTCGAACGCGTCCTCGGCACCGACGGTGTCTCGGCCACCGACGACTTCTTCGCCCTCGGTGGGCGCGAGGATCAGGCGCGTACCGTGCTGGAGATCCTCGAACTCGAGGTGGGCCGCCCGATCGACCACGCGGAGCTGTTCGCCCACCCGACGGTCGAACACCTCGCCTCGGTGATCCGCAAGGGTGAGGAGGAGGCCGCGCGCCGCATCATCCGGTCCCTCAGCCCGGCGACAGGCGGACGGCCGTTCTTCTGCGCGCATCCGGCGGGCGGGACGACCGGTGTGTACCGGCAGCTGGCCACGCTCGTCGGCGGTCCGTTCCTCGGGCTGGAGCGCTTCGCCGACGCGCCCAGTGTCGAGGAGCGCGCCGCCCGCTACGCCGCGCTGATCCGGGAGGCGCAGCCGCAGGGCCCGTACCGGCTCGGCGGCTGGTCGTTCGGCGGCGTGGTGGCGTACGAGACGGCCCGGATCCTCGGCGACGTCGAACTCCTGGCGCTGATCGACGCGGGGATCCCCCGGCAGGTCGGCGACACGGCGGAGGCCGCCGCCCGCAGGTACGCCGACTTCGTCGCCTACCTCAACGAGACCTACGACCTGGGCGTGTCACTCGGTCGGGAGGAGCTGCGTTCGCTCGATGAGGACGCGCAGCTCGCCCTGGTGATGGAGCGCGCCGCGCCGCTCATGGAGGCGCTGCCGCCCGCGATCCTGCACCACCAGCTCACCTCGCACGAGGACACGCGGTCGCTGGAGGCGTACCGGCCGGAGCCGTACGACGGGCGTGTGGTCCTCTACCGCGCGACCGAGCCGACGCCCTGGACCGTACGGGACGCCCGGTACGAGCTCGACGAGACCAACGGCTTCGGCGACCTGTGCCCGCGTCTCGAGGTCGTCCCGATCCGGGGCGCGCACCACCTGAACCTGCTCGATCCACCTGCCGTCCACGCCCTCGCCGGCCATCTGGGGGCACTCCTCACTGGGAGGTAATCCATGTCCGATCTGCTCGAAGCGGTCCGCGCGGGCGCCGGGCCCGCCGATCTGCTCTCCTGCGAGCTGCCGACGCGGTTCCGCGCCGCGCACACGCTCAAGGACGAGGTGGGCATCTTCGACGGCGAGACGGACAAGGACGTCCGGCGCTCCATCCACGTCGGTGAGGTGGACATGCCCGAACCGGCGCCGGACGAGGCCGTCGTCGCGGTGATGGCCGCGGCGATCAACTACAACACGATCTGGTCCGCGATCTTCGAGCCGATCCCGACCTTCGCGTTCCTGGAGAAGCTGGGCCGTACGGGCCCGTGGGGCGCACGGCATGACCAGCCGTACCACGTCCTCGGCTCCGACGCCGCCGGCGTCGTCGTCCGGACCGGCGACGGCGTGCACAACTACAAGGTCGGGGACCGGGTCGTCGTCCACGCCGGCGTCGTGGACCACCAGCACCCCGCCAGCCAGGAGGACAGCATCTCCAGCCCCGCCCTCGCCTGGGGCTTCGAGAACAACTACGGCGCGTTCGGCGAGTACACCGTCGTGAAGGCCAACCAGCTGATCCGCAAGCCCGCGCACCTGACCTGGGAGGAGGCGGCGGCGAACACGCTGTGCGCGGCGACGGCGTACCGGATGCTCGTCGGCGCGCACGGCGCCCGCATGAAGCAGGGCGACGTCGTCCTGGTCTGGGGCGGTACGGGGGGACTCGGCTCGTACGCCGTGCAGCTCGTCAAGAACGGCGGCGGCGTCCCGGTCGCCGTGGTCGGCTCTGAGGAGAAGGCCGAGCTGGTCCGGCGGCAGGGCTGCGACCACGTCATCAACCGCACCGAGCTGGAGCTCGGCGAGGAGGGACTGCGCAGCCCGAAGGCGTGGCGGCGGCTAGGCGAGCGGATCCGCGCCCTCTCCGGGGAGGACCCGCACATCGTGTTCGAGTACCTGGGCGCGGAGACGTTCGGGGCGTCGGTGTACGTCGCCCGGCGCGGCGGCAGGATCGTCACGTGCGGTTCGTCGACGGGCTACCGGCATGAGTACGACAACCGGTTCCTGTGGATGAACATCAAGAGCATCGTCGGCAGCCACGGGTTCAACTACCACGAGGCCGTCGAGACCAACCGCCTGATCGGCCTGGGCATGATCCACCCGACCCTGTCCAGCGTCTACACCCTGGACGAGGCGGCCGAGGCGACCCGCGCGGTGCAGACCAACCAGCACATCGGCAAGGTCGGCCTGCTCGTCGGCGCGGAGAAGGAGGGACTCGGCGTCGAGGACCCGGCCCTGCGCGAGCGCATCGGCGAGGACAGGCTTACCCTGTACCGCCGCTGACCCGCCGACCGCGTCCCGCCGGTCACCGCGAGGCCGATCCCGCCGCAGCAGTGGCCGACGAGGCCGTCGCCGCATGCCGACCGTGCCACGGCCTGGGTGCGGATGCCTGGGCGGCTGACCTCAGGGCAGCTGTGGGTAGAGCGCCGAGACGCCTACGGCGAGCGCTGACTGCGCCTGGCGGGAGGCGTTGTCCGCGAGGATCTCGTAGGCGCCGGCGGCGATGCCGTCGACGGCGATCCGGGCGATGGCGGCGGGGTCGGACTTCGGCGCGGTGACCTCCCGGACCATGTCGGTGTCCATATAGCCAACGTGCAGTCCGGCCACCCGGATGCCCTGGTCGGCGAGCTGCAGGCGCAGGGCGTTGGTGAGCGACCACTCCGCGGACTTGGCGGCGCAGTAGGCGCCGACCTCCGGGAAGCTGACCCAGGACAGGCCGGACAGGATGTTGAGGATCGTTCCGCCGCCGTTGGCGGCGATCTGGGGCGCGAAGCCCCGGCTCACCGAGAGGGTGCCGAAGTAGTGGGTGTCCATCTCCATGCGGATGTCGTTCAGGTCGGCTGTGAGCAGGTCGGCGCCGGGTGCTGAGCCGGCGTTGTTGATCAGGACGGTCACGTCCCCGGTGGCCTGGGCGGCGGCCGCAACGGAGGCGGGGTCGGTGATGTCGAGCGCGATCGGCTTGGCGTCCGGCAGGTCGACCTGGTCGGGGTTGCGGGCGCCGGCATAGACGGCGGCGCCGCGGCTGAGCAGTTCGGCGGCGAGTGCCCGGCCGAAACCCCGGTTGGCGCCGGTGACGAGGACGGTGCTGGTGGACAGGTCCATGGAAAGCTCCTGGGTGAAGTGAGAAGAGTGGATCGAATCGACCGCGCCGCCGGTCTTCCCGGTCGGGCCGCAGGTCAGGTCGTCGGTCCGGCGTTGTGGGCAGGGTGGTGACCGGTAGGCGGGCGTCAGGCGGTGGTCGCCGGTCGGAAGACCAGGAAGGTGGTGGCGTGGCCTATCGCTGATGGCGGGCTCAGAGCCGCCGGTGTGCCCGGTCGGGGCGGTTTGCCGGGCGGGCGTCAGTCGGCGAGCTGGTTGAGCTTGCGGATCTGTTTGTCGAAGGCCCGGGCGGGGACGATGCGGCGCAGCTTGCTGACGCGTCCGGCCACCGAGCCGGCGGTGTAGCGCAGCTTCGGCTTGGAGTCGGTCGCCGCCGCGACGATCGCTTTGGCGACGACGGCGGGCTCGTCGCCGTCCTTCATCGCCGCCGCCATCACGTCATCGAAGATTCGCCGCTGCTTCGCATAGACCTGCAGAGGCACGTCGGGCTCCATGGCGTTCGCTTCGAAGCCGGTCCTGGTGTAGGCGGGCTGCACGAGAAGGACCCGGACGCCGTGCTCGCGGACCTCGTGGTCCACCGACTCGGAGTAGCCCTCGATCGCGTGTTTGGTCGCGGCGTAGCCGGCCATGTACGGCGCGGGGACGAATCCGAGCACGGAGGAGATGTTGATGATGCGTCCGCTTCCCTGAGCGCGCATGTGCGGCAGGACAGCCTTGGTCATGCGGATGACGCCGAAGACGTTGACGTCGAAGACGCGCTGGTCCTGGGCGACGGAGCTTTCCTCGGCGGCGCCGGACGCGCCGAGACCGGCGTTGTTGACCAGGACGTCGATCCGCCCGAACCGCTCGATCACCTGCCCGACCACGGCGTGGACCGACGCGTTGTCGGCCACGTCCAGGTCGAGGAGTGTCACACCCTCGATCGGGGCGACTTTCGCCGTGTTCCGGCTTGTTCCGATCACCTCGAAACCTGCTTCGCCGAGCGCGAGGGCGGCTGCCTTCCCGATGCCCGAGGACGCGCCCGTCACGAGCGCCACCGGCCGGTTCGTCGTCATCATGGACTCCTGACCTCATTGAATTACGATCGTAATCCTATGCATGAGGTTCGACGGATGGCAAGCAATCCCTGCGGCGAGCGGGGGCGTGCGGTGCGGAAATGAGCGCAATCGTGCGCCAGGCGCCGGATCATCGAGACGGCGTCGATGGCTTGGGATCGCCGTGCTCATGGGCGCCGTCGGCCGAACCGCCGTCGGTGTCGGTAGCGGAATATTGGATTACGCTCGTACTGTCATGGGTGGTGAAAGTTGGCGGAGGGCGGGCGGCCCTTGCGACGCGTGGAGGAACGTGTGGCCCGGTACGGGAAAGAGCACAAGCAGGAGACGAGGCGGCGGATCATCGAGACCGCCGGCCGCCGGTTCAAGCGCGACGGCATCGACGGCTCGGGGATCGCCACGCTCATGGCGGACGCGGGGCTGACCAACGGTGCCTTCTACGCCCACTTCGCGTCCAAGGACGACCTCGTCACCACTGCGGTCGCCGCCCAGCTCCGCGAACAGAGCGCGAGCTTCGGCGGGCTGGCGCCCGGCCGCGCAGGACTCGAGCAGTTCGTGCGTGCGTACCTCTCGGTTGAGCACCGCGACAACCTCGAGGACGGCTGCCCGTCCGCAGCCCTGCTGGATGAGATCGGGCGCTGCACGGACGCGACCAAGCGCGTCTACACCGACGGTGTGCTGGCCGTCATCGACGACTTCGCCGCCCGCCTCGCGCCGGACGATCCGCTCTCGGCACGTGTGAAGACGCTTGGCCTCCTCGCCATGATGGCCGGGACGCTGCAGCTCTCCCGTGCTCTCGCCGACCGGCAACTCGCCGACGAACTCCTCGAGCAGGGCATCCACAACGCCCTCGCGCTGCTGGGCAGCGAGGATCAGGCTTGACACGCATCACCCGGCCGTCGTCTGGCCAGGACCGTCAGCGCAGGAGGGATCGGGCGGTCGGGGTCAGTGTCAGTCGCCGTGGCTCACCCGTGATCGTCGCCGACAGGCGCGGCAGCACCTGTCCGTGCCAGGCTCGGGAATGCTCCAGCCGCCGAAGGTGAGCGGCGAGATTGGCCTGGTCGGCGAACCGGGCGAACCACACGAAGACGTTCTCGCCAGTCCGTACGGGCAGGGCGGGGTAGGTGTTCTCGGCATGTTCGGTCTGCAGGCACGCGAGCGGCGTGGCTCCGGTCTCGGCCAGCACCGGCCGCACCTGGTGCGTGAAGAAGTCCGCGAACTCCTGATCGAAGGGCCGGTCGCGGTGGTAGATGGTCGCGACGACGAGCGACGACGGCGCCCCCGTGTGCCCGATCGGGGACCGGGACGCGGCGGGCGCGGGAAACCCGGACCGCTCGTCCACCGGCCGTAGCAGCAGCACGTCCGAACTGTCGATCATCGTGGCGTTGGCCGAGTCCCGATGGGCCGCCCATACCGGGCCGCCGTAGAAGGCGCGGAGGGCGGCCTCCCGCCGGTGCATGTCCGGAAAGCCGCGCAGCCAGACGAATCGATCGGCGGCGTCCACGTCGCGGAACTGGCCCAGCAACTCCATGCCGGTCGCCTCCTGGGACTCGACGAACTCCCGCTCGAAGAGGTCGATCAGGACGTCGCGCTTTCCGTCGTGCAAGGTGTACTGCCGCAGCTCCACGACGCTGGATCGGGCACCGTTCATCGGACTCCTTCTGTAACTGGTTTTATTACATTTCGGCCGCGTCGGATCCGCCGACATCGACGCTCACTTCGCCTGCAAGGTCTCCCGGAGCACGTCGGCGATCGATGTGCGGCCGAGTTCGCGTCGCAGGGCCTGCTCGGCGCCCCCGTAAACGGACCCGAGTGCCGGCCGGATGCCTCTGCCGACCGGGCACTCCAGATTCGGCTCGGTGCGATGCAGCCCAAAGAGCGGCTCCCGCTCGACCGCGTCGTACACCTCGACGAGAGAGATCTCCTCGGGCGGTCGGGTCAGACTCCAGCCGGCCCCGGCACCGTGGCGGACGCTCACGAGTCCCGCCCTACGGAGATCTCCCAGACTGCGCCGGATGATCACCGGATTGGTGTTGACGCTCGCGGCCACCTGGTCGGAGGTCAGCTCATCGCGCCCTTGCCGCTGGGCCAGCGCCATCCACGCCAGGGCATGAACGGCGATCGTGAGTCGGCTGTTCGCCGCCATCGCACCTCCTGTAACAAGGAATGTTACAGCTAAGCTCGGCGGCGATACTCCCGGATCAACACGCCCACGGCAGCAGGCACCGCAGGCCGCGCTGACCGGGTGAGCAAGGCGGTGCCCTTGGCCGCGGCCGCGTCCAAGGCGAGGTTCTCCAACGAGATCAAAGACCGCACGAGCGGATGGTTCGGCGGCGGGGTGAGGTCGACGAGCGCGCGGCCATCCTGGAGGGCACGCCGCGCTCTCTCCAGCAGATCCTCCAACAAGGCCCTGGTCCCCGGCGTATCACGGGCGTTCTCAAGGTCGGCACGTGAGACACCATGTCGTTCGAGGACCTCGAGGGGGATGGTGAGCCGTCCGGCCTTCAGGTCCTCCCGTAGATCCTTGATGTTGTCCAGTCGCTGACCGGCATCGATATAGGAACGGCAGGCGGACCGAAACGCCGGGTCGTCGGCGGGACCCACCAGACATGCCACGAGCATGAACGCCGGCAATGAGTACGCGTCGAGGTACTGCTGATAGTCCGCTTCGGTGGCGAAGCCGGAGCTGTCGATGTCCGTCGATGCCGTAGCGAGGTAGTCCTCCAAGTGCCGCTGAAGCCCGGGATGGGCGGTGACGGTGTTCAGCAACGCACGGATCAGCGGTTGATCGCCTTCGCCGGTGGACAGGCCCAGGCGGACCTGCTTCTCCCACCCTTCATACGCCTCGACGCGCTCGGCGCGAGGATGGTCCGAATCGAGGATCGTGTCGGTGTGGTGCATGAACGCCGTTGCGGCGATCACATGTGGCACCAGGGGAGCGGGCAGCAGCAGCCGTGCCGCAAGATAAGGGCCCCGCCGGAACCGGGCGACCAGCCTGCGCTGCTCGGTGTAGTTCTTTCGCAGTCGGGGCTCGGTGATGCCCGCGGCGTCAAGCGCCTTTCTCCAGGTGGTCATGAACCAGCCCCCATGCACCAGTGCCGCCGCTGTATTTCCACCATCGGGTAATGCCGCGACTCGACGGGATTTCTCTACATTATGGAGTGTCCGGGGGCAAGGGGGGACTCACTGCGAATGATGGGATATGCGTAGATGCGTGCGTTGACGCCGCTAGTGGTGTCGGGGGTTTTCCTGCTCGGCGTGTCGGCTTGTGGCACGGCGGACCGGCCGACTCGAGCAACGGCGGACGTGTCCACCGGCTCGGCTGCCTCACCGGGATGTGACGGGGTCGCCGTGGGACCGGCGCGGGAGGTCGTCTCGGTCGCCGACCGTGCCCGGCTGGGGCTGGACGTTTGGCCCGACACGGCTCTGGGCGTATTGAACGACGGAGGCGGCAAGTACCGATTCTTCGCGACCGGTACGCCCGGCTCGCGGCCTCCGCAGAAGGTCATCGTCACAAGTGGGACGCTCAATGACCCGGTGGCCGGTGGCGTCCGGAGCACCCAAGCTGTCGCCGGCATACCGAGCGGCTACGACTATGCGGGTGGTGGCCCGGTCTTCCGCGATACCCGAAGCGGGCAGGTGCTGGAGATGCTGCACCTCGAGCGTCCGTACGGGAATGACCCGTCGAAGTTCTACACCGAACTGCACCTTGGGCGTGTCGATCCGAAGACGGGAAAGGTGGTGCGGCTCGGCGAAATCGTGCGGCCGCACGTTGATTTCGCAACCGCGAAGCGGACACAGGCCACGATCGATCTCGGCGCGCCCTCGTTCAGCGTGACGAAGGTCGGTACGACCTCATACCTCTATGTCTACTTCGCGGACGCCTCGGCCGACGGATCAGGACGCATTGTTTTCACCGGACTGTCGGTGGCACGCGCACCGCTCGCCTCGGTGCTGGCCGCGGCCAAGCGGGGAAAGGTGACCGCGTGGCACAAGTACGCGGGCGGCAAGTGGACGCAGCCGGCGCTGGGCGGCGCGTCCGCGGACATCAACGCGGGCCGGCCGATGGCCTGGGCGCCGGATGTCGCCCGCGGCAACGGACGTACGATCATGGTCGCCGGCGAGTCACCGCACGAGATGGTCCTGTCCACTTCGACGAACGGTGTGAGCGGATGGTCCGCGCGCCATCCGCTGTGGCGTGACCCGGATTCCTTCGACGCCTACCCGACCATCGTCGCGGCCAGTGGCGCGCCGAACGCGCCCGGCACGACGTTCTTCGTCCACTACACCCAGTGGCAGAGCGCGACACCGGACTGGTCGAAGGCCCGGCTGATGCGGCGGACGGTGCGGTGTACGAAGGGAACGCCCGCGACCGCGACCGCCCTGGTCCGCTACAGCAACGGGACCCGGCATCAGGTCACGACCGGACCCGCTCCCGCCGGCTACCACGAGGAAGGGCGTTGGTATCTGCGCTCCGCGCAGGAGCCGGGCACGGTCCCGCTGTACGGCTGCCGTAACGGACAAGACGATCAGTTCCTCTACAAAGAGGCGGACTGCGGCGGCTCGCAGTACGCGATCGTCCAGACGGAGGGCTGGATTCACACCACCCGGCCGGCCGGTCCATCCGTGCCCCTCTACCGATGCCACATCGCCGGGATCGGAGATCACTTCGTCTCCGTGCGCGCGGACTGCGAGGCGCCCGGAAACGCGAGCGTCACCCAAGAGGGCCTGCTGGGATACGCACTCACCCGCTGATCGTCGAGGACGTCGAACAGCTCGGTCACCGCTGAGCGCAGCCAGCCGAACCACGTCGGGAAGGCCGCATCCTTCACCAGCTCGTCCCAAAGTGAGGGCAGGGCCTCTCTGGTGTCCAAGATGGTCCCCGCACACGGGAAAGGTCGTCTGGGCCCGGTTAGGTCCTTAAGCTCTCCCGCCTGGGCAGGCTCTCGTTGCGCACTTCTCCGAAGACCGGCGCCCAGGCGGGGGTCCCTCTTATCTCAGGCTGGAGCCGCGTTGGCGGGCGTATGTCCAAGCCGAAATCGCCGTGCGTCACGGGGCGGCGGATCGTACGGTGGGGGCATGAACACGTCCGTAGGTCAGGTGATGATGCGCCCCGCGCGGGGCCGCTGACGCTGGACGGACGTTCGATCCGAGGCCCTGATACGGGGCCTCGATCCGTGTTCGCGCATCGGAGCCCCGGCTCCTGGAGGTTCCGATGACCCACCGACATGTCTATCTCACCACCACCATCCCGTACGTCAACGCCCGTCCGCACGTCGGGTTCGCGCTCGAACTCGTGCAGGCCGACGTGCTGGCCCGACATCATCGCCGCCGCGGCGACCAGGTCAGATTCCAGGCCAGCACCGATGACAACGCGCTGAAGAACGTGCAGGCCGCCGAGCGGGCCGGTGTCCCGGTCCAGGAGTTCGTCGACCGGAACGCGGAGGCGTTCGTGGCGTTGCACCGGCCGCTGTCGCTCTCGGTCGACGACGTCGTGCACACCAGCCGCGATCCGCGGCACCGGATCGGTGTCGAGCGGTTCTGGCGGGCGTGCGAGGCTGCGGGCGACCTCTACCGCAAGTACTACGAGGGCCTGTACTGCGTCGGATGCGAGCAGTTCTACACCCCCGCCGATCTCGACGACGGCCGCTGCCCAGAGCACGGGACCACGCCGCAGCGGGTCGCCGAGGAGAACTGGTTCTTCCGCCTGTCCCGTTACGCCGGCCGGCTCCACGACCTCGTCGAAAGCGGTCGACTGCGCATCGAACCGGCCGAACGCCGCAACGAGGTCCTGAGCTTCATCGCGGGCGGGCTGGAGGACTTCTCCGTCTCGCGTTCCGTCGCACGCGCCCGAGGCTGGGGCATTCCGGTACCGGGCGACCCCGGCCAGGTCGTCTACGTGTGGTGGGACGCGCTCGGCAACTATCTGACCGCGCTCGGGTACGGCACCGACAACGCGGATCTGCGGCGTTGGTGGTCGGCGGCCGACCGCCGGATCCACCTCGTGGGCAAGGGCGTGCTCCGTTTCCACGCGGTGTACTGGCCGGCCATGCTCCTGTCGGCCGGACAGCCGCTGCCCACGGAGATCCTGGTGCACGGCTACCTCACCGCCGACGGCAGCAAGATCAGCAAATCCGGCGGTAACACCGTCGATCCGACGGCGCTGGTCGACGCGTACGGGACCGACGCGCTTCGCTGGTGGCTGCTGCGGGAGGTGCCCCGGGTCGGAGACGCGGACTTCACCCATGACCGGCTCATCGCACGCGCCGACGACGAACTCGCCAATGGCATCGGCAACCTCGTCAACCGGGTGATCGCGATGCTCCACCGGTACCGTGACGGCCGCCCGGCCGTGCACCCTGGCGACCGCTCGGGCGATGAGGTGGCCGAGGCGTGCGAACGAGCACCGGTGCTCGTCGACGCGGCGCTCGACTCGTTCGACTTCCGGGCGGCGACGGGGGCCGTCCGGGCGATCGCCGACGCCGCCAACCGGTTCGTCAACCGGGTCCGTCCGTGGGAGCTCGCGAGTGCCGAGCGGGCCGGTGACCGCGACGCCGCCCGGGATCTCGACGCGGCCCTGGCGGTGTCGCTGAGCGCGTGCCGGACGCTCGGCGAGCAACTGTCGCCGTTCCTGCCGGACGCCGCGGATCGCATCGTCCGGCAGTGCACGGCGGTCGACGGCCGGGTGCCCGCGCCGTCGCCGGTCTTCCCGAGACTCGCCCGTCCGTGATCGGCGATGGCCGATGGCGAGCCACGTGCCCGCCGCCGACCACGGGCCGGATGTGCAGCCCTCTGGGGAGGAGTCAGGACCGGAAGTCGTCGGCGTGGTCCCGGGCCCACTGGGCGAAGGTGTGCGCGGGGCGGCCGGTGATCTTCTCGACGATCGTCGAGGTGTCGGCCGGGGTGCCGTTGTGGGCCGCCCACACGCGCAGGAAGGTCTCGACGCCGATCGCGGGCATGGTCTTACCCATCTGCTCCCGCGCCTCCTCGACGGAGATCACTTCGAAGCGGATGCCGCGGCCGAGCGCGGCGCCGACCTGCTCGACCTGCTGCCGCAGGGTGAGCGACTCCACGCCGTAGACGGTGTACGCCCGCTGCCGGTGGCCCGGCTCGGTCAGCGCGGTGACGGCGAGCGTGGCCATGTCCTTCTCGTGGATCGGGGCGGTCTGCGCGTCCGGGTACGGGGTGCGGACGACGCCCTCGTCCCGGATCGACCGCTGCCACCACCACAGGGTGTTGGTGGCGAACATCCCCGGGCGGATGAACGTCCAGTCGATGCCGGACCGCTCGAGGGCCTCCTCGACGACGCGGTGCTGCCGGGCGATCGGGTTCTGCTCCGCGCCGGGGGCCACGACCGACCCCGACGACAGCAGCACCACGTGCCGTACGCCCGCGGATCGAGCGGCGTCGACGAACCGCGCGATTCCGTCCGGCTTGGTGTAGAGGAACACCTTCTCCGCGCCCTCCAGCGCGGTGGGCAGCGTCTCGGGCCGTTCCAGGTCGGCCGCCACGACCTTCATCCGCGGCGGCAGACCAGCAGCGTCGGGGGTCCGGCTGGTGGCGCGCACCTGCTCTCCGGCGGCGAGCAGACCGTCGGCGACATGCCGGCCCACGTTTCCCCGGGCACCGAAGACGACCGTGACCATATCGAGGACCTTCCTATTCTCCGGCTCCGCCGAGGAGCCTGGTCAGTTGACGGTGGAGCCGCTGCCGGGTCTCGGGTGCCAGTGGATCGTCGCCCAGGATGTCCCGGACGAACTGCGGCATCGCGATCGGCGCGAAGATCACGGCATAGGCGACCAGCAGCGCGAACTCCGGCTCGACCGCGTCGGTGACCTCGCCGGCCCGCTGGCGCAGGCGCATCTTCTCCACCGCCGCCCCCAGCCTGGACCGCTGGGCCTCCGCGTAGCGCTCGCCCTCCTCGGCGTCGGTGAAGGGGCAGTCGCCCAGCGCCTGCCAGATCGCCAGCCGTGCCCAGTCGGGCCGGTCGAGCGTCGCGTCCAGGTACGCGGCGATCGACTCGTCGAAGGACGCGTCGGGGGCCGCGATCGACGACTCGACCCGCTGCCACCGGCGACGCAGCTCCTCCAGCAGGCCCTGCTTACCGCCGAAGTAGTACGAGATCAGCTGCTGGTTGACGCCCGCACGCGCGGCGATCCCGGCGGTGCGCGCCCCGGCGTACCCCTTGGCCCCGAACTCGGCCACGGCGGCGTCGAGGATCCGCTCGCGGGTCTGCTCAGCGGCCTTGCCGCGGTCCTCCGGCTGCGGCGCCCTCCGTGTCGGCATGATCGGGACAGTAGCCAATCAAGTAGATGAATGACAACTCTCAATCGGATGATTGACGCTGCGACACGGCATTGCGATGGGGTCGGCGAGTCCAGATGCGTGGCCCTGGTGACGATCAGTCGCCCGACCGCTGCTGCAGCATCGATCCCGGGGAGGTCTCCGGCCACGGGTCCGGAGGCATCTGGTCCGCCGGCCGTTGCCGGTTCAGTCCGTCGTCGGCCGCCAGCGTCGCGCGGCACGGATCGCGATGAGACCGCCGCCCAGTCCGGTGAGCACTGCCAGGGCAACCGCCCCGGCCATGGCTCCGCTCAGCACGTTCCAGGAGAACCGGCCCACGCCGAAGATCGCCAGGTACTGGAAGCCCTGCCAGACGGCGACGAACGCACCGATGACGGTGGCGAGGAGGAGGGGGACGGTCAGATGCCACAGCCCGATGGTGAGGAAGATTCTGCGGCGGTCGGTGTGCACGGCCAGGGGCGCCAGTCCCGTCCCGAAGATCAGGAACTCGGCGAGGGAGCTGACCACGGTCGCCAGCAGGAGGATCGCGAGGCCGATGCTGCCGAACAGCACGAGCCACTGGCCGTTGCGAGCCTGGGAGACGCCACCGACGAGCCAGTCATAGCCCAATGGGTCGCTGGTCGGCGTCGGAAGCGTGGCATACGCCGCTTGCTTGACCACGTCGGCTCGTCCGGTGCGATCAGCGATCACGGCGAGTGCGGTGGCCGTCCGCTCGCCCCGAAGGTAGGGTCCGGCCTGGAACCGGACGCCCTGCTCCTCCACGTTGCCGGACCAGCGCGCCAGCTCTTGAACTTGAGGTGTCCCGGAGTCGCTGGGCACCGCCGCGGGAGTGGCCGGACATCCCAGCCGGAGGGTCCGGAGCGCCGTGCATGGGCCCCGCAGCGTCGCGGACCGGCCCTCTTCGCTGCGCAGTGCCAGGACCTGGAACCCGACGGGCAGCCTGCGGCGGAACGTGTCGATCCGGTCGCTGGTGAGGCTCGGCGAGTTGACGAGCACGACCGTGTCACCCGATGCGCGCCTGCGTCGCCCGGGCCGCCACGGCCTCGTCGGTCTGAACACTCGCCATGACCTGAAGCTGCGTGATGAGGCCGATCCCGACGACAGCGGTGATGGCGATCCGGACCACCACGCCGGGGCGTGCAGAGGTCCAGCGGCCCGCGATGACCAGCCCCGGGCCGCCGGCCCGGCGGCCCAGTCGCGCGATGCGGGACCCGAGCCGGCGGCTGGCCACGGCGGCCACCGACGGCAGCGTCGCCCAGAGCCCGGCGGTGCCGCAGGATCGCCATCGCGGTCGTTGCGAGCAGCGCCGAGGCCAGCAGCAGCGCGACGAAGCGCAGGTGCTGACCACGATCATTTATGGCGGCGGAGCCGGACCACCGTGGCCATGAACCGTCAGGGTTCCGAGTACCCCACCACGGTGCTTCCGGAGGAGGCGTGCACGTCGATGTGATGGTCGGAAGCGTCGTCACGCAGACCGGGGGAGACGCCCACCCCGGTGAATGAAGACCCTCCGGTCACCCGGTAGCGCTGCCCCCGCGGCACCATGATCGTGATGGAGCCGGAGCTCGCCCGCGCCCTGACGTCCCGAGGGGCCTCCTGGAACGCCAGTGTCATGGCTCCGGACGAGAGCTGGGCGTCCACCTGGGACGACCTGAGATCGGTGGATTTGATCGCTCCCGAACTGGCACGCACCCACACGGGTCCTGCCAGCCGCTCCATCGACACGACACCGGAGGTGGTCTGCAGTCGTACGGCTCCCGTGAGCCCATGGGCACCGACCGTTCCGGACGAGGACGTCGCCTGCAACGCGACCCCGGCCGGGACCTGAACGTCGAGCCCGACACCGCACTCCAGGCTGCTGAACAGGGGGCTTCCTGACCCACACGCGGCCCTGAGCCGGAGGGTGGTGCCGTCCCAGCGCTGCTCGACGTGCGGTTTGTTCAGCGCCCACTTCAGCGTCTGCTTCACGGTCACCTGCCCGGCGGGCCCGGCGGTGACCTCGACGTCGCCGGCGCCCACCTCCACCACCAGCGCCGTGATCGGATGGGCACTGGACATGATCTGGCTGCGGTACGTCTGGCGGATCAGCCGCCCCCAGATCTGCACTCCGTTCGGCACGACCACCACGAACGCCGTCAGCACCGCGACGGCCAGCCAGAGGCCCTTGCGGCGCGGGCGCTGCGGGAGCGCCTCGGCGGCGGATCTCCGGGTCGGGGTCTCCGCGAGACCGGGTGACGCGCTCATGACCCACCCTCCAGGAACCGGAGTACGGCGAGGACCCGGCGGTGGTCGGCGTTCGCGCCGCCCACCAGGTCGAGCTTGGCGAAGATGTTGTTGATGTGCTTGGCGACGGCGCTCTCGCTGACCACCAGAGCCTCTGCGATGCCGCTGTTCGAGCGCCCCTCGGCCATCAGCGCCAGCACCTCCCGCTCGCGCGGGGTCAGGCTCTCGAGCGGGTCGTTCTGCCGCCGGACGAGCAGCTGGGCGACGACCTCCGGGTCGAGGGCGGTGCCGCCGGCGGCGACGCGGCGCAGCGCGTCCAGGAAGGAGGAGACGTCGGCGACCCGGTCCTTGAGCAGGTAGCCGATGCCGCTGGTGTTGGTGGCGAGGAGGTCCGCGGCGTACCGCTCCTCGACGTACTGCGACAGCAACAGGACGGCGACGTCCGGCCACTGCCGGCGGATGACCAGCGCCGCCCGTACGCCTTCGTCGGAGTAGCCGGGAGGCATCCGCACGTCTGTGATCACCGCGTCGGGCCGGTGTTTCTCGACCGCGGCGAGCAGACCGTCGGCGTCCCCCGAGGCGTCGGCCACCTCGAACCCCGACGTCTCGAGCAGCTTGATCAATCCGGCCCGGAGCAGGACGGAATCCTCAGCGATCACAATGCGCACGGCAACTCCACGGTGATGACGGTCGGCCCACCGACCGGACTGGTGATCCGGAACGTACCGTCGACTGACCCGACGCGCTGCCGCAGCCCGTTGATGCCCGTGCCGCCCGACGGGTCGGCGCCGCCGATCCCGTCGTCGGTGATGGTCATCCGCAGGACGTCGCCCTGGCGGGCCAGCGCCATGTCCACGTGGGAGGCACGGGCGTGCTTGGTGACGTTGGTGAGGGCCTCGGAGGCCACGAAGTACGCGACCGCCTCCACGGTCGGCGCGGGACGTTCGGGCACGTCGACCCGCAGTTTCACGGGGAGCGGCGTACGGGCGGCGATGCCCGACAGCGCGGCGTCCAGGCCCCGGTCGTCGAGGACGGCCGGGTGCAGGCCGCGGACGACGTTCCGCAGGTCGGTGAGGGCCTCCTTGGCCTCCGTGTGCGCCTCGGCGATCACCTGCATCGCGTCGTCGGGCACGCCGGTGAGCGTCTCCTTGGCCAGCCCGAGGTTCATCGCGAGCGAGACGAGCCGCTGCTGTACGCCGTCGTGCAGGTCGCGCTCGATGCGGCGGCGTTCGGCGTCCGCGGCGTCGACGACGCCGGCCCGCTTCTCGGCGAGGTCTTCGACCTGGCGCTCGAGCACTTCGGCGCGGCTCGGGCCGAGCAGGGCCCGTGCGGCGCGGGCGTCCAGCCGCGCGACCAGCACGGCCACGGCGGGCGTGACGAGCAGGATCAGGACACCGCACAGGGTCAGGTTGGTGTACAGCCTGTAATGCCCGGGCATCGCGATCGGGCTGTACAGCGGCAGGGCCCATCCGTACGCGTAGAGCAGCGCCATTCCGAACCCGGCGGCCCACATCACGATGACGAGCAGGCCGCCCAGCGCGAGGACGGGCCCCGCCAGCGTGTGGTACGCCAGTTGCCGCCACGTCGCCGGGGAACGGAGGAAGGCCCGGATGTCGCGCCCAACGCGGGTCGGCGGGGGGACATCGATGCCGAGCACACTCCAGAACCGGCTCCTCTGCACGGCGGTCAGCGGCCTCAGCAGAGCGAGCGGCAGGAGGACGGAGATCACGAGGGCGAGCCACCACCCCGGCCCGTCCGCCGCCGGGACCGTTGTCCACGGCACCGCGAACGCCGACAGCACGACGAGGTGGACGGGAACGCCGGCCGTCACGAAGGCCGTGTTCCGCCACGCGCCACGCGACAACGGAAGGTAGTCGGTCCATCGAGGGGAGGCGCGGCGCTGGGAGACCGCTTGTGTCATGAGAAGACCTTATTTGGGGCTGTTTCCAGCACGCCATGCAGCAGACTTCCGTTCGGGGGTGAACCCAGTACCACCCCCAAGTCGGAAAGCGGCGTGACTGACGGTGACGCCGCTGATCGCCAAGATTTTGACCATGGTCACCAGCACGATCAGCCCGGCCGTCGTCCCGGCGAAGCATCCTCTCCCCACGCCGAAACGCGCCTCGGCCTCCCCGACCCGTACCCGCCCGCGATGGCCGGTCCGGCTGGGTCTCCTGTTCATCGGCGCCGGCCTGGCGCTGGTGCCCTGGCTGTTCGTGCTGGCCTCCAGCCTGCCCGCCACCGCGACCGCCGCACACTGGCCGATCGCCTGGGTGGGCCTGGACACACTGGAGGCACTCGCCCTGATCACGACGGGCGTGCTCCTCACGAGGCGCGACCCCCGGGGATGCCTGACCGCGATGGTCACCGCGACCCTGCTGACCGCGGACGCGTGGTTCGACGTGTCCACCGCCACCCCCGGCGCGGACCGGGTCACGGCGGTGGCGATGGCCGCCGGCCTGGAGATCCCCCTGGCCGTCCTGTGCACCATCCTGGCCCTCCGCACCCTGCCCCGCCACTCGTGACGGATCAGCAGCGAAAGGCTGAGGATCTGCGATGCCCGGGGTCACCGGGCCCGTCTCTCACCGACCCGGCTGCGGTGTCTCAGCCCGGGCCGAAATCGGCGGCCTCCTCGGGCTTCCAGACATCGGGCGCCGTCTGGCGGGGCCCTCGGTCGCGCACCTCAAGGCGGACCTTTTCCCGACTTACCGTCACGCGCAGGTGGATGTCCCCGCCGTCGGCCGCCGTGGAATGCCGGACGCAGTTACATCGAGACCCGCACCGGCGCGCGCCCCACCGTCCGCATGCGCCCGCAGTTGCGCCGCCTCACTCGCTCCTGGTACCGAGAGCAGCGTGGCGGATCGCCATTCCGCGCCGACATCGAGGCCCAGGGTCACGAGGCGGATTGGACGTGCAGGTCGAAAACCGCGACAGCGCCGCCGGCCATCGCCGAGCGGCTACGGATTGCGGCGGGCGACCCGGTGATGCACACGGACTACGTGTTCACCTCCGACGGCGAGCCCGTGATGACGAGTACCTCCTACGAGCCGCTGGAGCTGACGCGTGACACGCCGGTGATGCTGCCCGAACGCGGCCCGCACGCCGGTCGCGGCGTACGGGATCGGATGTCGGCGATCGGCCAGCGGATCGTGACGGCCACCGAGGTGGTGACGGCTCGCCCCGTCATGCAGAACGAGGCGGCCGCCTTGAAGACCAGCGCGGGCACGATCGTGATGGTGATCCAGCGGACATACTGGACGGAGGAGCGGCCGGTGGAGACGGCGGACATCGTCGTACCCGTCGATCGCTATGAACTGCTGTACGTCATCCCCGTTGAGGGCGAGTAAGCCGTCGGGCCGCACCGGGCGGATAACGGACTCTTTCGGGTCGGGGGAGCTGCCCTCGTGCTGCGGCTTCCCGCCACGCGGGAATTTTGCCGTCTGAGCGTAAGCCGCAGAACCAAGCGGCCCTCTCCGCCGGCGGCGTTCAGGCGTGATGTCGTGTTCGGCTCCGGCCACAGGTCGTGGGTACGGCGAGGGCCCCAGCCGAGATGGCCGGGCACGATGATCTGGCCTCTGACCGGGCCTCGCGTCAGCGGCGGAGGCTGATCACCTGGCCTTCGGGGGTCTCGCTCGCCCGGCCGGTGCCGGACAGCAGGGCACGGGCGCGCAGGACGATCTCCAGCTCGAATCGCAGATCCGGGTCCTGGAGCCGCTCGCCGAACAGGTCGTCGAGCTGGCGTAGCCGGTAGCGCACCGTCTGCGGATGGACGTGCAGCCGGACCGCGACCTCGTTGGCGTTGCGCCCCGCCTGCAGCCACGCCAGCAGCGTCTCCGCGAGCCGGTCCTGCTGGCTCTGCCGCAGGTGGGCCAGCGGGGCGAGCTGTCGCCCGGACAGGGCCGCGAGCAGCCCCTCGTCCTGGAAGAGGATGAGCGTGGACATGTGCTCGGCGCACCGTACGACGTTGTCGTCGGCGACGACGCCCCGGCGTACGAGGTCGAGGCCCTGCCGGGCCCAGCGCATCGACCGGGACACCTCCGACAGCCGTACGGTCGGGCCGACGACGGCGACCCAGTCGGTCAGGGCGGCGTCGAGCTGGCGGGCGCGGCCCGGCCCGTCGGGGTCGGGGACGATCAGGGAGGGCTTCGAGCGGCTGAGGTCGGCCAGGATGTCGGGCGGCAGCACGGGCCGGCCGACGCCCTGCCGGCGTTCGTAGAGGGCGACGGCGGCGACCGTGCGGGGCACGGGCCAGCGGGCGACGCGGGCGAGCTCGATGATGTCCTCGGCGGAGGCGGGCGGCCGGGCGAGGAGCAGGTTGACGAGGCGGCTGCGGCGGCGGGTGAGCTCTCCTGCGACGGCGGCCTCCGCCTGGGCGTAGCCCTCCGCGGCTGCGGCGGCGACCTCGTCCTGGATGAGCATGACCGTCTCGCCGAGTGCGCACAGCGATTGCGGGGACAGCCGGAGGGAATCGAGGTCGGCGGAGATCCGGCGCCAGACGGTCAGCCCGGCGACGCGGATGGCCATCTGGAGCGTGTCGAGGGCGCGCCCTTCGCGCGCCACGCTGTGGCCGATTCCCCGGAAGAACTCGGCGACCTGCTCGGTGGACGCCTCATCGTCGGTGACGCGTCTTAACACCTCATCGATGACCCGGTCGACGGCCGAGCGGATGACCGCGGCGAAGGCGTCATCCCAGCGGCGGGCGTATTCGGGGATCCGGCGGTGGATCTCCTCGGTCATCTCATCGGCCAGCCCTCGTCTGACCTCGGCGGCGAGTCGGGGTGGGATGGATGCCCACGGCCGCCCCTCATTCGTCACACGCAACCCTCCCCCCAGCCCATGGCTGAGATCGAAAGTTACCGTTGCAAGTGACGAAATGCACCAATTGTGCCAAAAGTGGCCAAGTCAACTCCGTTGCGTAATGAACGGGGAAGTACTACAAGTGGTAGAGGACCGATAGCCGAGGCGGTCGGGGGGGCCGCCAGAGCGGAGTGCGGCGATGGCGACTGCGCCCAGACCACTGTCCAACGCGGGCCGAGCGGTAGACGAACGCTTCGGCGGCGCTCGTTTTATGTCGAAGGCGATGCGGAAGGTCTTTCCCGATCACTGGACCTTCCTGCTCGGCGAGATCGCGATGTACTGCTTCTTCATCATCATCGCGAGCGGCATCTTCCTGACCTTCTTCTTCAAGCCGAGCTCGCACGACGTCGTCTACAACGGCCACTACATGCCGTTGCGCGGCATCACGATGAGCGAGGCGTACGAATCGACGCTCCGCATCAGCTTCGACGTGCGCGGCGGACTACTCATGCGGCAGATCCACCACTGGGCGACGATCGTGTTCCTGGCGTCGATCGTCGCGCACATGCTGCGCAACTTCTTCACCGGCGCTTTCCGTAAGCCGCGCGAGGTCAACTGGCTGATCGGCGTGACGCTGTTCATCCTCGTCCTCCTGAACGGCCTGTTCGGCTACTCCCTCCCGGACGACCTGCTGTCCGGCACCGGCATCCGCATCCTCGAAGGCGTCCTGCTGTCCCTGCCGCTCGTCGGCTCGTACCTGTCGTTCTTCCTGTTCGGCGGGGAGTTCCCGGGCAACGAGATCATCCCCAGGCTGTTCACGATCCACGTCCTGCTGATCCCGGGCATCCTGCTGGCGCTGCTCCCGCTGCACGCGGTGGTCCTCACCTGGCGGCAGACCCACACGCAGTTCCCCGCCAAGGGCCGCACGAACCGGACCGTTCAGGGCAAGCCGTTCTGGCCCGTCTTCATCGTCAAGACGTCGGCGTTCTTCATGTGGGTGTTCGGGTTCGTCGCGTTGCTGGCGACGTTCTTCCAGATCAACCCGATCTGGCTGTTCGGCCCGTACGAGCCGGGCAGCATCAGCGCCGGTTCGCAGCCCGACTGGTACATGGGATTCCTCGAGGGCTCACTGCGGATCATGCCGGCGTGGGAGATCAACGCGTTCGGGCACACGCTGCCGATGAACGTCATCGTCCCGGCGCTCGTCGTGCCGGGGGTGCTGTTCACCGGCCTGGCCATCTACCCGTTCCTCGAACGCTGGGTCACCCACGACTACGAGATCCACCATCTCCTCGACCGGCCGCGCGACGTCCCGGCGCGCGTCGGCATCGGCATGGCCGGCGTCGTCTTCTACGCGGTCCTGTGGCTGGCCGGCGGCAACGACATCATCGCCAAGACGTTCGAGATCCCGCTGTTCACCACCACGTGGATCTTCCGGATCGCCGTGATCGTCGGGCCGATTCTCGCGTTCGTCATCTCCCGGCGGATCGCCCTCGGCCTGCAGCACCGCGACCGCCACATGCTCGAACACGGCGTCGAGACCGGCGTCATCAAACGACTGCCCAACGGCGAGTACGTCGAGGTCGAGCGCCCGGTCGACGAGGAGGAGGCCGCGGTGGTCATGGCCCGCCGCGTGCCGCCCGCCCGGCCGCTGCTCGAAATGCAACCCGACGAGCACGGCGTGCTGTCCAAGCAGGGCCGCCGCCCGACCGCCCGCGTCAAGGTCAAGCTCAACCACGTCTACCGCGACGTCGTCGACCTACCGCACACCGCGCGGATCCGCACGGACGACGGCCGGGAGGAGCACCTGGCGATCACTTCGGGCGACGGTCAGGGCGCGGCGGTGCAGCCCACCGCCGGAGAGGGTGGTGCCCGACAGGCACACTGAAGCCGCTGTGGTGGGTCATTCGGTCCAGGACGCGAGCTTCTTGCCGGAGCGCAGGTTCCAGAGCACGCCGCCGTGGAAGAAGTCGGCGGCGGCCAGCATGACGCCGTCGGGGCTGAACGCCACGTCGTACAGGTCCTGGCTGCCCTCGATCGTCGCGAGCTTCCTCTCGGCCGAGACGTCCCAGATCTGGATGACGTGGCTGCCCGGCGTGCGGCTTGCGTCGAAGGTCGGGACGGCGAGCGTGTCCCCGTCCGTGCCGAACACCAGCGAATTTCCGACCGCGAGCACCTGGGTGGGCAACACGTGCTTCTCACGATGCGTGGCGATGTCCCACACCTGAATGCTGCCGTTGGACCTCTGGTCGTTGAAGGCGAGGGTACGGCCATCCGGGCTGAGCGCCACGCCGCTCTCGACCTGGGCTCCGGGCCAGGAGCTGACCTGCGTGCCCTTTTCCGCGTCCCACACGATGAGGCCGCTGCTCGTATCGTCGTACCCGCAGGCGACGTATCCGCTCGGGCTCACCGTCATGCTGAGGCAGGCGCCGCCACCCTTGGGGATCGGAATGGAGCCGGATCGGTAAGCGGCGGTGGGCACGTTCCATGTGCCCGCAGTGTGCCCGCCGGCGGCGATGAGCGTCTGGCCATCCGTGCTGAAGCGTAGCGCCTTCAGCTCGTCGTCGAATCCGGAGAAGGTGCGTTCCTTGCGTTTAGCGATGTCCCAGACCTCGACGTCGTTGAATCCGAGCCCGGCGGCGATGGTCTGGCCGTCCGGGCTGAACGTCAGTGCCTTGACGCCCTCTCCGGCGTCGGGCGTCTTGAACGAGCGCAGCTGCTTGTGCGACGTGGTCCCGTACAGCCGGATCACTCCGGAGTTGCCGGCGAACGCGACGGTGTCCCCGTCCGGGCTGATCGCCGTCGCCTCGAAGCCTCGTGGCGTCTCGGGCGTCGTCGGCGTACTCGGTGTGGCCGCCGGCGGCGTGTAGGGCGGGAAGCCGTCGAACGGACTGGAGCTTGGATTGACGCCGCTCGAGGACGAGCCGCTCGAAGGAATGTGCGCGAAAAGGTACAGGCCAAGGAAGAGGAGCCCGGCGACGACCGGTCCCCGCCAGAATCGCCGAGGCGCCGACGAAGGCGCTTGGGCGGGCAGATGGCGGGGCGGGGGGCTTCCGTGGCGTACGTAGTGGGGACGGCGGGGAAGTGCCCCGGGCTGCGCGGTGGGTTTCGGAGTCGGTGACGGCCCGCCGGCTCCGGCAGCGCCGCTGCCCGTGGCTGCGGTCGTCGGTGGGGCGGCCGGGCTCGCGGGAGTGGTGGTCCCCGAGGCCGGAGGAGCGGCCGGTTTCCCTGGGGACGGCGTCCCGGCGTCCTTTCCGGAGTCCGGCGACGAGAGAGCCGGTCGGGCGGGTGCCGACGGCGTGCCGTCGTCCTGGCGCAGGACCGCCTTCAGCCGCGCCGCCGTCTCCTCGGCGGTCGGGCGGCGGTCCGGATCCTTGATCAGCAGCGCGGCGATCAGCGGTTTGAGCGGCCCGCCATTGACCAGAGCGGGCACTTCCTGGGTGAGGAGGGTGAGCAGGACGGTGGCGTGGTCGGGGCCCTGGAAGGGTGGCCTGCCCTCGACGGCGTTGAACATCACGGCGCCGAGCGACCACAGGTCGGCGGCGGGGCTGGCGGCGGCGTTCTCGGCCTGTTCGGGTGCCATGAACGCCGGAGTGCCCAGGACGTCGTCGAAGTCCTGGGCGCGTTCGCCGACGCGCTGGGCGACGCCGAAGTCGGTGAGCACGATCCGCCGGTCCGTGATGAGGATGTTGGCGGGCTTGAGGTCCCGGTGCACGATCCCGGCGGCGTGGGCCTCCCGTAGCGCGTCCAGGACCGCGGCGCCGATCTCGGCGACCCGCCGGTAGGGCAGGCGCACCTCTTCCCGGAGGATGTCGGCGAGTGAGCGGCCTTCGATCAGCTCCATGACGATGACGGGGGAGCCGTCGTCGATGACGTCGTAGATGGTCACGACGCTCGAGTGGTTCAGCCGCGCGGTGGCGCGGGCCTCGCGCAGTGCCAGAGCGGTCAGTTCGGCGCGTTCGTCGTCGTCCACGTCGGGCGGGAACAGCACCCGTTTGATGGCGACCTCGCGGTCGAGCATCTCGTCATGGCCGCGCCATACGGTCCCCATGCCGCCATGGGCGATGACCTCGACCAGGCGGTACCGCCCGCTGATGAGCTCCTGCTCGCCGTCCGGCGTGCCATCCACCACGATCACTCAGACGCGGGCCCGCTCGGCGGGGTTCCCGGCGCGACGGGTGCTTCGGGAGTGAACCACCTCGCTCTCCGCCTTCCGGGCGACGAACGCTTCCGGTACCCATCTGGGCGGGGTCATCCGGTCCAGGACGCGAGTTTCCTGCCCGAACGCGCGTTCCACAACACACCATTCTGGTATTCCGCCACGACCAGCCTGTCCCCGTCCGCGCTGAACGCCATGGCGCTCGCGCCGCCGTCGCCGCCCCTGAGCGTCGCCACCTTCTTCTTCCGGGAGACGTCCCAAATTTGGATGACACCATCGGTGTCCGGGTCGGGAACGGCGAGCCTGCTCCCGTCCGGGCTGAACGCCAGCGCGTTCTTCGACGAGGAGACTTCGACGGCCAGGCTGCCGGTCTGGCGATGTGAAGCGACGTCCCAGACCTGTACGGGCTTGTCTTCGTCGGAGAAGAGGACCTTCTTGCCGTCCGGGCTGAGGGTCAAGCCGTACTCCCAGGGGGAGTTCGGCCATGCGGCCATCTGCTGATTGTTCTCGATATCCCAGACGACGATGCCGTCGTCGTCGTTCCCCCCGAAGTTCGAGTACCCGCAAGCCGCGTAGCGTCCGTTGGCGCTCAGCGCGGTGTCGCAGACGTCACCGTCGTTGGGCAGCGCGATGGCGCCGGCGGGGGTATAAGTTCCGGTCCCGACGTTCCAGGTACCGAATTTGCCGCCCATGCCGAGGGCGGTGAGGGTGCGGCCATCCGCGCTGAACTGCAACGTGCCGACCGCATCGCCGAAGTCATCGAGCTGGCGGTGCTTGTGTCCGGGGATGTCCCAGAGGGTGACCTTGTCAATGGCGACGGCGAGGGTCTGGCCGTCGGGGCTGAACGCCAGTGCATAGGTGTCCAGGTACTGCTCCGAAGACGGGCGGAAGCGCCACCGCAGCTTGTGGGACGCAGTGTCGTACACCCGGATCATCCCGGACTCTCCGCCGAACGCGACAAGTTTCCCGTCAGGGCTGATCGCCGTTTTTTCGAAGTATGCGGCTGGTCCGGGCGTAGGCGAGGCGCCCGGAGGGCTGCTCGGAGTGCTGCTCGGCGGGTACGGCGGGATGCTGGGCACGCCGCCGAACGGGTCGGACGGGCTCGGGTCGATCCCGGTCGGGGAGAAATGGTTCGAAGACAGGCCGGTGGCGCAGGCGTACAACACGATGCAGAAGAGGAATATCCCGCCGACGGCGCGGCCCAACTGCAGAGCGGCTGAGGCCGGACGCCGGGTGGGCCATGAGGCCGGGGGGCGGGCGGGGACATGGTGGGGACGCACGGGGTCGGGGCGCACGTAGTGCGGTCGCCGCGGAGCGGCTCCGGGGCTTACGGCGGGCTTCGAGGCCGGCGTGCCGCCGGTCGACGACGGCGCGGTCGAGGTGCCGCCGTCGGGTTTCGCGCCGTGAGGCTTCCCGGAGACCGATGGCACCGAGGGCGATGACGCAGCCGCCGGACTTCCGGCGTCAGGAGGCGTGGTGGGCGGTTTCCCGGAAGGCGTGATGGCGGGTGTTCCGGCCGTTGAAGCGCTGTCTTTGTGCCGCAGGATCGTGTCGAGACGCTGCGCGATGTCTTCGGCGGTGGGGCGGTGTTCGGGGTTCTTGTGCAGCAGGGCGGTGATGAGCGGGGCGAGTGGTCCGGCGTTCGCCGGGGCCGGTGCCTGCAGGGTGAGCAGGCTCAGCAGGACGGTGGGCTGGTCGGGGCCTTGGAAGGGTGGTTTGCCCTCGACGGCGTTGAAGAGCGTGGCGCCGAGTGACCATAGGTCGGCGGCGGGGCTGGCGGCGGCACCCTCGACCTGCTCGGGTGCCATGAACGCCGGGGTGCCCAGGACTTCCTCGGTGTCTTCGGCGCTTTCACCGGCTCGCTGTGCGACGCCGAAGTCGGTGATGACGACCCGGCGATCGGTGATGAGAACATTCGCCGGTTTGAGATCCCGGTGGATGATCCCGGCGGTGTGGGCCTCCCGTAGGGCGTCCAGGACCGCGGCGCCGATTTCGGCGACCCGCAGGTAGGGCAGGCGTACCTCTTCCCGGAGGATGTCGGCGAGTGAGCGGCCTTCGATCAGCTCCATGACGATGACGGGGGAGCCGTCGTCGATGACGTCGTAGATGGTCACGACGCCTGGGTGGTTCAGCCGTGCGGTGGCGCGGGCCTCGCGCAGTGCCAGAGCGGTCAGTTCGGCGCGTTCGTCGTCGTCCACGTCCGGCGGGAACAGCACCCGTTTGATGGCGACCTCGCGGTCGAGCATCTCGTCCTGGCCGCGCCACACGGTCCCCATGCCGCCCTGGCCGATGGCCTCGACCAGGCGGTACCGCCCGTTGATGAGTTCCTGCTCGTCGTCCGGCGTGCCGTCCACCATGATCACATCAGACGCGGGCCCGCCCGCCGGGGTTCCGGTCAGGACACCGGCCTCGACCCGTGGCGTTCCGTGGTGTAGGACAAGGGCGAGATCGCATCGCGTCCGGAGGAGACATTGACCGAGCAGCCCGGACCACCACCGTACGGTCCTGTCGAGCACCCGGGCGCCGGGCCGTACGGGCCGCCGGGGTCTCTAGGTCCGGAACCGTACGGACCGCCGGGGCCTCCGGGCCCGCAGCCGTCCGGTTCACCGGGGCCTACAGGTCCGGAACCGTACGGACCGCCGGGCCCGCAGCCGTACGGGCCGCCCGCGTCTCCGGGTCCGCAGTCCTACGCTCCGCCGCCGTACGGACTCGGCCCGGGTCAGGGCTTCGCGCCGGGCCCGCCCCGGCGCGGCCGTGGTCCGCTCATCGCGGTCGTGGCCGTCGCGGCGGTGGTGCTGCTGGCCGGTGCGGCGACGGCGATCGTGCTCCTTACCGGGAACAAGGAGTCGACCCGGGCCTCGGGCGCGCTGAAGACGCCGATCCGGTTCCGGCAGGTGACCGCGGAGTCGCCGAGCCCGTGCTCGGGCGGCGGTGTTCCGGACGCGGACGGGCGGACGTGTTACCGGCTCGCCGACGAGCGCGGCATGTCGGTGAGCCGGGTGAAGGTCATCATGGTGCAGGCCCCGGACCCTGCGCACGGCAGCACGTCATGGGGGCTCCGCCTGGATTTGGAGCGCGCGGACGCCCAGGCATTCGCGACGCTGAGCTCCACCGCGGCGGGGTCGCCGCAGCCCGGCAACAAGATCGCCATGGTGGTCGGGGACAAGGTGGTCTCCGCGCCGATGGTCATGCAGGCCATCACCGGCGGCAGCGTCGAGATCAACGGAAGCTTCGACGAGCAGTCCGCCAAGAACCTCTTCCGCCGACTCACCGGCCGAACCGGGTAGCGCCGATGGAGAGGCAGGTCTGATGACCGACGACCATCGTTTCCAGATCAATCCCGGACGAGACGCCTACACCGCCGGCCGAGACCTGAACCTCAATGTGCGGTTGTCCGACGAGGGCGAGTCGCGGCCGCCGCCGGATCAGCTTCCGTTAGACGTTCCGGCCTTCACCGGACGGGAGCGGGAGCTCTCCCGGCTGGCCGAACTGGCCGCCACCGGTGGTTCCGTCGTCGTCACCGCGATCGACGGTACCGCCGGTGTCGGCAAGACGGCCTTGGCGGTGCACGCCGCCCACCGCTGTCATGCGGACTTTCCCGACGGTCGCCTCTACGTCGACCTGGGCGGCCACTCCGAGGGCGCCGGCCCCGCCGATCCGGCCGACGTGCTGGACGGGTTTCTCCGCGACCTCGGGTTCGCCTCGGAGAAGATCTCGTCGCGGTCGGCGGATCGCACGAAGCTCTTCCGGTCCGCGCTCGCCAAGCGCCGAATGATCGTGCTCTTGGACAACGCGGCGAGCGAGGAGCAGGTCCGGCCTCTCCTGCCAGGATCGGGATCGTCGCTGGTGATCATCACCAGCCGTAATTCGCTGGCCGGGCTGGAGATCGGTGCGGACACGCGGATCACCCTGGACGTCCTCGACGAAGACCAGGCCGTCGAGATGCTGGCCGTGATCGCCGGGCGCGATCGCACGGCGAAGGAGCCCGCTGCGGCAAGCGAGATCGTGCGGTTGTGTGACCTGCTTCCGCTGGCCCTGAGCATCGCGGGCCGGGTCCTCGCCACCCATCCGGCATGGCCGCTCGAGCGACTGGCCGAACGGCTGCGCGACGAACGCCATCGGCTCGATGAACTCGAAGTCGGCGACCGGGCGGTCCGTGCCGCGTTCGCCATCTCCTATGCGAAGGGGGCGGAAGCACCGACCCGGATGTTCCGGCTGCTGGGCCTGCATCCGGGTCCCGATGTCACGGCGTCGGCCGCAGCCGCCCTGACGGATGTCGATGAGCGTTCCGCGGCCCGAACGCTCGACGCTCTGGCCCGGGCGCACCTGCTCCGTGAGGAGACGCCCGGCCGGTTCCGCATGCACGACCTGCTGCGGCTCTTCGCCCGCGAGCAGGCGGAGCAGGACGAGAGCGCCGAATCCCGCGACGCGGCGACGAGGCGACTCTTCGCCTACTACCGTGACGTCGCCTTCTCCATCTACGACCGCTGGGAGGCGGCCAGGACGGGTTCGGAGGACACCGCCGCGGCGGCCGCGGAGGCCCTGTCCGTGTTCGACGAGGAGCGGATGAATCTCGTCCGTGTGGCTCTGCTCGCCGCGACGGACGATCCCGCGACCCTCTGGGACATCGCCCAGGCCATCGAGATGCCGTTGTCCGTGACGCGCCGTTTCACCGACATCCTCGAGCTTTTCAAGCAGGTGGCCGACAGCGCCGACAAAGCCGGGAACCCACGCCTGGTGCTCACTGCGGTCCGCGCGATCGCGGCCGCCTACCACGACACGTGGAGCCCGAATCTCGCGGTCGAGGGTTTCGAGCGGGCACTGGCCGTCGCCCGCACCGCGCGCGACGAGACCGCGGAGCAGGGCATCCAGAACGATCTCGGTCTCGCCTATCGCCTGCGGGGCGACCTCGACGCGGCGATCGAGTGCTTCCAGGAGGCGGAGCGCATCGCGACGCGAACCCGTGACCAGGCCGCACTCGCGCGTGCGTACGGCAACCTCGCGCAGACCCACAGGATGCTCGGCCGTCTCGGCGAGGCGTTGCGGTTCGAGCGGAAGGCGCTCCGGCTGTTCCGCCGGCTACGGGAGCGCCGTGACGAGGCGCTCGCACTGTCGAGCCTGGCACAGATCCACATGGGGTTCGGCGAGTACAAGGCCGGGCGCGAGTGCTGCGAAAAGGCCCTGATCATCTTCCGCCGGCTGGGCGACCGGCATAACGAGGCCCTTGCCCATCACACCATGGCGAATCTCTACCTGGTCCAGGACCGCGAGGCCGAGGCCAGACAGAGTTTCCGGAAGGCGATCGAGATCCTCGACGACACCGACCCGTTCCTCGCCCAGCAGGTCAGGGTCGTGGCCACCCAGCTCGACCCGTAACGGACGGCTCAGAGCAGGGCGGCCTCGATGGCGCGGTGGAAGGTCGGGTAGGCGTAGATCATGTTCCGGAGGCGCTCGACGGGGACCTCGCCGTGGACCGCCACCGCGAGTGCGCTGAGCACCTCGCCGCCGACCGGCCCGGCCGACGTCGCGCCGACCAGGACCCCGTCGTGCTCGATGAGCTTGAGGAAGCCCTCGGCCTTGTGGATCCAGCCGCGGGCGGACACGGAGATGTCGGTGTGGTGGACGCGCACGTCCATCCCCTGCTCACGGGCCTGCTGCTCGGTCAGGCCGACCGCGCCGATCTCCGGGTCGGTGAATGTCACGCGCGGCACGGCACGGTAGTCGGCGGGCGGGCCGTCCTGGCCGAGGATGTCCCGTACGACGATCCGTGCCTGGTACACCGACATGTGCGTGAACGCGCCCTTGCCGGTGACGTCGCCGAGGGCCCACACGCCGTCGGCGGCGCGCATCCGCTCGTCCGTGTCGACGAACCGGGCGTTCTCGTCCAGGCCGACGGCGGCGACGCCCAGGGCCTTCAGGTCCGTACGGCGCCCGGTGGCGACGAGCAGCCGCTGGGCGCGCAGGTCGCCGTTCAGGACGAACGCGTCGCCGTCGTGGCGGACGTGCTCGACCTTCGCGCCCGTACGGACCTCGATGCCCTCGTTCTCGAAGACCTTCTGCAGCAGCTCGCTGGACTCGGGCTCCTCCAGGGCGAGCAGCCGGGGCAGGGCCTCGACCACGGTCACCCGGCTGCCGAATCGGGCGAACACCTGGGCCAGCTCCACGCCGATCGCCCCGCCGCCCAGCACGAGCAGCGACTCGGGGACCTCGGTGGTCTCGATCGCCTCCCGGTTGGTCCAGTACGGCGTGTCGCGCAGGCCGTCGATCGGCGGGATCGACGGCGCGGTGCCGTTGGCGATGACGATGCCCTTGCGGGCGCGGAAGACCTGGTCGCCGACGGTGACCTCGTTCGGGCCGGTGATCCGGCCCTTCCCGCGTACGAGCGTGCCGCCCTTCCCGGTGAACCGGTCGGCCGCGACCTTGTCGTCCCAGTTGTCGGTGGCCTCCCGCACCCGGCGCGCCACCGGCGCCCAGGACGGCCGGACCTCCGCGTCCCCGGCCATGCCCGGGATGCGGCGGCCCTCGGCCAGCAGGTCGGCCGCGCGGATCATCATCTTGCTGGGGATGCATCCCCAGTAGGGGCACTCGCCGCCGACGAGACGGTCTTCGATGCCCACCACCGCGAGCCCGGCCTCGGCCAGGCTGCCCGCTGCCTCTTCTCCGCCCGGGCCGAGCCCGATGACGATGACGTCGACGTCCATGGCCCCATCTTTGCCTACTTGGGGACGCTCTCCCGTACGGCCTCGTCGTAGAGGTGCTTGACGTCCTCGTCGAAGTAGGAGCTGTAGGAGACGTCGTCCTCCTCGCCGCCTTCGTCGCGACCGCCGATCACGCCGACGACCTTTCCCACGCGGGTGTTCGGGTCGTAGCCGGTGAGCCAGGGGCTGCCGCTGGTGCCGGGGAAGTACCCGTTGCAGTCGAACCGCAGCTGGTAGGTGTCCTCTTTGGACGTGGAGTTCACACAGGTGATCGGCCTGTCGGACTGCATCGGGTAGCCGGTGACCCGTACGACGTTGCTGAAGCCGGCGTCGATGGCGAGCGTGTTGGCGCCGACGACGTCGGCGATGTTCTTGCCGTTCAGGGGCTCGAGCACGGCGAAGCCGACGTCGAGGTCCTCATCCGAGCTGTTCGCCCAGCGGGTGTCGACGAGCTGCGTGCGGACCTTCCAGATTCCGTACGGGGCCTTGCCGTCGCGGTAGCCGGGGACGAACACCAGGTCGCTGGTGTAGTCACTGTCCTTGCCGCCGTGCAGGCAGTGCGCGGCGGTGATGATCAGGTTGCGGTTGGGGCTGTCGACCGTGCTCGCGGTGCAGAAGTGGGTTCCGGAGGTGTCGTGGGAGAACAGCGCGCCGACCCGGCGGCCGTACACCGCGGCTTGGGCGGTCGGCGTGCCGTTCGGCGGGGGAGTCGGTGCGCCGGCGGCCGGTGAGGGAGTGGGTGCTGCGCTGGTGGTCGGGTGGTACGGATGTGCGGCCGGGCGATCGGCCGGGACTTTGGGTGTCGTCCCGTGTGCCGCGCCGCAGCCCGCCAGTAGGACGATCGCACTCACCGAACACAACATTCTGCGCATCGCACCCCCCTTGCCGCGTTCTTTCCTTAGGGATAACTCCCGAAACTCTCCGCATCCTGGACGGTGGCTGTGAGGACTCTGGGTACGGCCGGGTGGTCCGTTCTGACAGCGGACCGGCCCGTGACCTGATCGTTATATAGATTAGCCGTGCCGGTGAACACCCCGGTCTGTGTCTTGGGTGACAGTCACCACACCCGTGCCGTGCCGCAGTCGCGCCCTATACGTCCATAAAGCCGGTTAAATCTACTTCGCACATTGTTTGTCAGCTTTTGCGCGGACTCAGTTCCCCACGCCGAGGCCGGACATGAACGCGGACGGGTACCGGTCGCCGCGCGCCGAACCCGGCGGCACCGCCTTCTCGATTTCGGCGAGGTCGTCGGCGCCGACCGCAAGACCGTGCTGCACCTACGGGTGGGTCGCCTGCTGCTGGACTGCGAGACCCTGGTCACTCCCTACCAGCGTCAGCAGCTGCTGGTGCTCACCCCGGCGGACGCCGAGACCCGCGAGCGGCTGGAGCTGCTGCGGGTGCTCGGCGTCGAGGAGTTCCCCACGGGACCTACGGACGTCAGAGGATCCGGTGGATGATGTAGTACATGCCGCCCTTCTGGGAGACGGCGGCGAGCTTCTTGGCGCTGATCACGTGGGTGCCGCCGGTCTTCTTGCCGTTGGTCATCTTCCACGGATCCCAGACGGTGATGGTGCCCTTCGACTTGTTGTAGCCGTAGATGACGATCGCGTGCCCGGTGTTGTTCTTCCAGCCCTTGCCGCTCCAGGGCAGGTCGTCGATCCAGACGCCCAGGACGGTGGCCCGGTGCAGCACTCCCACGTCGCCTGCGACCAGGTTCATCAGCTTCGCCCCGCTGCTGATGTCGTCGCCGGTGCGGTACGTGCTCGTCTTCGACCTGACGTAGGAGTTGAGCACCGGGACGGCGGTCTTGGCCCAGGTGCCCTTGCTGGTGGTCCCCATCTTCTTGGCGAGGGTGGTCTGGCTAACCGTGATGCCGAAGCTGCGGAGGCTGATCGAACTGGCGGTCGGCACGCACCAGGAGTTCTTGCTCTGGTACTGCCCGACGATCTTCACGGTGTAGGCGTTGGGCGCGACCGCTGTCGTGGCGGCGGTTCCCTGGGTCACCGTGCGGACGGGCGTCTGGGCGCTGGTGCGCTCGACGTGGGACGTCGGCCCGCCGACTCCGACGGCCAGGGCGACGGCGGAGGCGGTGAGGACGCCTCCAGCGACCAAGAGGGCGGTGGGCGCCTTCTTCACCCTGAATGCTCCTAACGGGGGATAAGAAACTTCTATCTCGGAAGAACCATAGTTAACCCCAGTTACAAAATGTTGGGTTACGAGGCAATGTGACGATCATCCGCGTCGTGCCCAGAGAAGATCGCGACGGCCGCCCTCCCGCGAACTCCCGTGAACTTCCGCGAGCTGAGCCACCTGCGCGCGACCGTGCGCTGACGGCGGCCGAGGTCTCGGCGCGTACGCAGCGCCGCCGCGCCGTCGCAGCCCGCTCGCGCTGAGAGGATGATCACACCGGTTCCAAGATCAACTACCTGTCCGAAACCGGTACCGTCCGGCGATGACCTCTATGTCAACGGACGAAAAGGACAGGAGTCAATCCCCCATGACCTCGGCTTCGAACGCCTCCTCCAGTGGCCGACGACGGCTGTTCGCCCGCGTGGTGGCGACGGCGGCGGTCCTCGCCGGTGCGCTGACCACCGCCGGCGCCGCGCAGGCGGCCTCCACGAGCGGTGACCCCTCACCCAAGATCGTCGGTGGGAGCCCGGCCGACCAGACGTACTCGTTCATGGTCTCGCTGGAGTACCTGCGCAACGGCAACCCGGACTCCCACCGGTGCGGCGGCGCGCTGATCAAGCCGCAGTGGGTCGTCCTCGCGGCGCACTGCGTGTCCACGGAGGGCTCGGACACGACCCCGTCCCAGCCCATGGACCCGACCATCTTCCACGTCCGGATCGGCTCGAAGGACCGGACCACGGGCGGCACGATCGCGAAGCTCGACAAGATCGTCCTGCACCCCGGCTGGATCTTCTACCCGGACAAGGTCACCGGTAAGGACGTCGCGCTCCTGCACCTGACCGCGCCGGTCAGCGAGAAGACGGTGCCGATGGCCACCGTCCTCCCATCGCCGGGGACCAAGGTCCGGGAGATCGGCTGGGGGTACACCTCCAACAGCGACATCGGCGACCCGAGCAAGCTCCCGACCATCCTCCAGCAGCTGGACACCAAGATCATTCCGGACGACACCACGAAGTGCCACGTCGACGAGAACGGAAGCGACGCGTACGGCATCGCCGTCGGTGACACCTGCGCCGACAACCCGGAGGGTGTCCGCGGCCCGTGCGGCGGCGACTCCGGCTCCCCGCTGCTGTCGCTGATCGACCAGCGCTGGGTCCTCCAGGGCGTCGACAGCCGCGGGGTGAGCGACACCTGCGGCGGAGCCCCGGACATCTACACCGGCATCGGTTACTACCGCGACTGGATCAACAGCGTCATCGGGGCCTGACCGGGCATCGGGCCGGATGAGGTCGGTCGGTGGCCGTGACACACCGACCGGCTGTCTCACCGCGCGAGGTCGGCGGCGAAGCCCTCCAGCGCCGCGGCGACGGCCTCCGGCGCCTCCAGCGGCAGCAGGTGCCCGACACCGGGGATCACGTCGAACCGCGCGTGGGGGATCCAGGGCAGCAGATGATCGCGCAGGATCTGAGGCGGCTCGACCTGGTCGTGCTCGCCCGCCAGGACGAGGACGGGCACGTCGATCGCTCCGGCGGCGTCCGTGACGTCCGCCGCGATTCCGTGCAGCGGCCACTCCTGATACGCGGCGGCGTCGGCCGCCATGCTGTCGCGGACGACGGCCTCCCGTACGGCCGGATCCAGCGGGGCGGCGGTCAGCGCCTGGCCGAGCGACTGCTCGACGGCCTGCGGCGAGTCGTACGCCTGCGCGAGGAACCCCTGATACTCGGCGGTCACCGTCGCCGGTGGACGCGGCGGCGCAGGCGCCACCAGCACCACCCCGGCCAGTCCGGACGGACGCCGGGCGGCGGCGAGCTGGCTCACCTTGCCTCCCATCGAGTGCCCGACCAGCACGTACCGGTCGAGGCCGAGCCCCTGGGCGATGTCGATGACGTCGCCGGCGAGCCGATCGAGGCCGTACGGGCCGGGCAGTTCCCGGGACGAGCTCCAGCCGCGCTGGTCGAAGCGGACGACATCGCGATCGGCCGGCAGCCGCTCCACCACCGCGTCCCACGTACGGGCGGACCCGCCCCAGTAGTGCACGAGGACCAGCGCCGGCCCGCCTCCTTCTCGCCTGCGCACGCCGACCGCCCCGCCCGCCACCGCGATTGTGGTTTCCGTCATCACCGTGTTCTCCTCACACTCCCGAGCCGGGCTGTCCCGGCCAGGGGTCTTACTGCAAGATCGCAAGGTCGACGCTACGGTCGTCGTGGGAGGGAAACACGGTCGAAAGGCGCGTGACTGCTGTGGAAACCGGTCAGCTCCCCGGAGTGCGGCAGCTCCGCTACTCCCCGGCCCCGGGAGCGGGCTTCGGCGTCGAGGTGCTCGGCTTCGAACGCCTGCGCCAGATGGACGCGGGCCGTCGGCGGAGTCGGCCGCAGCGCCCGGACTTCCACGTCCTGGCACTCGTACGGTCGGGCACGGGACATCACACCGCCGACTTCGTCGACCACGCCCTGCAGGAGCGGAGCGTCGTGTGGATCCGGCCCGGCGTCGTTCACCGCTGGACCGACATCGACGACCTCGACGGCCCGCTGGTGCTGTTCGAGCAGGGCTTCCTGCCCGCCGGCCCCGCGGCCCGGGCGGCGGCGGACGTCTTCGCGCCGACGTGCTGGCAGTTGGACGAGAGCGCCTGGGACCTGAGCGTACGAGCGGCGGACCACCTGACGTACGAGCACGCGGCGGCCGTGGCCGACCCGCGCCTGGCATCGTCCCCCGTGCTCGCCCACCTGCTCGCGGCGCTCGCCCTGCGGGTGCTCCCCGCCCAACCGGGTATCTCCGCCGCGGCCGAGGACGACACGGTCTTCCGCCGCTACCGCGCCGCCGTGGAGAAGTACTTCACCCGATGGCACCACGTCGCCGACTACGCCCGCGCGCTCGGCTACGGCGTACGGACCCTGACCCGCGCGACCCGCGAAACCGCCGGTGTGGGCGCCAAGCAGTTCCTTGACCAGCGGATCCTGCTGGAGGCCAAACGCCTCCTAGCCCACACCGACCTGCCCGTCGCGCGCTGCGCCGAACGCCTCGGCTTCGACGACGCCGCGAACTTTAGTACGTTCTTCCAGCGTCAGGAGGGCCTGTCCCCCAGCCGCTGGCGCTCCGCCCGCAGCGGCCGCTGACCTACTCCGCCTTGCGCAGCCGGTCGGCGATCCGGGCGGCGAACTCCTGCCGGTCGTTGCTGCGGGGGAACGGCTCGTCGGGCACCGGCACGCCGAGGAAATCGCACAGCGGGCCCCAGCCCTGCTTCACCTGGAACTCCAGCAGCCGCTCGGCCGGCACCTCCCGCCGTACCTCGTCGTTGTGCGCGGCGAAGACCGCCATCGCGTGCTCGGCGTCCTCGAACCGGCCGCCGAACGCCCCGTCCCACAGCAGCCGTCCCACGAGCTCCCGCCGCTCCCGGCTCAGCGGATCGTCCGCCAGGTACGACCGGGCCCGGTAGATGCTCTCGTAGGCGCTCTCGTACCAGCTCCGCGGATCGCGGACGGTGAGGATCACCTTCGCCTCCGGATAGTGGGCGACGAGCTGCCGCCAGAACGTCACCCCCGGCCAGTCGACCGTCGCCCGGAAGTCCCGGTAGACCATGTCCCAGTCCGCGGTGCCGTCCTCCGCCACCCGCGACCACAGATCCAGCTGCTCCTGATCGTCGATCAGTTCGATCATGTGGTGGCACGGCCCGAACCCGAGCCGTTCCAGTGCGAGTTTCATCGACAGTGTGCCGGTCCGTCCGAACCCTGCCCCGATCACCTGAAGCACGAGCGCATCCTCTCGTGTGCGGAGCCGCCCCCTTTCGTGGCAGTAAGGGGGCGACATGTAAAACGAACGTTCTTCTCCCGATGCTAACCGGATGCGCCGCTTCGGTGATCTTCCCGAGGTGTCTCATTCGTCGGCCGGTTCCGGACACCCCGCCAGGCGCGCGTGGCTCAGAGACCTGCCAGGACGCTGTCGACCGCCTTCGCGTAGGCGTAGAACGCCTGCGTCCGGTGCGCCGGATTCGCGATCCAGTCGCCGTCCAGCCGCCCGCTCTTGAAGAACGCCTTCCGCTGCGCCGCGCTGATCTCCAGCTGCACGCCCTTCCCACGCTGGTTCCGGTTGCAGATGTTCTTCGGATCCTGGCCCTCGATCTTCGACGCCGGCACCGCCGTCTTGAACCCCTTCGCGTTCAGCGCCTTGATGATCTTCTTGACCAGCGCGGTGTCCCGCCCGCCCACGTACGTCACCGCTCGGTCGCCCTTGGCGGCGTGCCAGGAGACGGTGTACTTGGAAGCCTTCACGAGCTTCAGCGCCCGCGGCTCGTCGAAGTGGGTCGAGGTGATGTGCAGCTTCTGGTTGCCCGACTTCTTCATCCCCACGAACGAGTAGTAGTCGTCGCGGCCGGAACTCGCGGCGTAGTCGGCGAGCTGCGTGGTCGGCGGCTCGATCAGCCCACCGTGGATCGCGATCTGCACCACCTTCGCGCCGCGCACCGTCCGCTGCACCCGCTTGTAGTCCCGGCCCTCCTTCTCGTGCCGGGCGAGGTCGGCATAATTCCGGTACGTGTCGGCCGTCACCTGGACCGTCCGCGCGACCGGAGCAGCCTGCGCGGCCTTGCCCGCCGCCGGGGCTGAGCCGCATGCCGTTAGAGCCAGCAGGCCGGCGGTGCTGAGAACGAACTGCGTCTTCTTCTTCACTGCTACCTCACTCCACTGGGGGACGAGGCAGCCAAGCGCAGCAAACGATCTTGCGTCAAGCGGTCCAGGTCACCGCGAAGGGGTCCTCACCGTCCCTGCCTCTGGGCGACCCGTTCGGCGAACTCCTGCCGGTCGTTGGTACGGGGAAACGGCTCATCGGGAACGGGCACGCCGAGGAAGTCGCACAACGGCCCCCAGCCCTGACGCACGCGGAACTCCAGCAGCCGCTCGCCCGGGACCTCCCGCCGTACCGCGTCGTTATGCTCGATGAAGACGGCCTTCGCGTACGCGGCATCCTCGAACCGCCCGCCGAAGTCCCCGTCCCACACCACCCGCTGCACGAACTGCCGCCGCCGCACGCCGAGCGGATCCGCCGGCCACTGTGACGTGGCCCGGTAGATGCTCTCGCGGGCGCTCTCGTACCAGCTCTTCGGGCTGCGGACGGTGAGGATCACCTTGGCGCCGGGGTAGTAGTCGACGAGCCGCCGCCAGAACGCCGCCCCCGGCCAGTCGACCGTGGCCCGATAGCCGCGGTAAACCTCATCCCAGTCCGCGTCGCCGTTCTCGACCGCCCGGGACCACCGGTCCAACTGCTCCGGATTGTCGATGAGCTCGATCATGTGGTGGCACGGCCCGAACCCGAGCCGCTCCAGCGCCAACTTCAACGACAGCGTGCCGGTCCGCCCGAACCCGGCCCCGATCACCTCGAGCACGATTCCTCCCCCGAGAACCCGCCCCAGCGACCGACCACACCCTCACCGGGCCATGCCCCACCCGAACCCCGCCGAACCAGGACGAACGCCCTCTGTGCTGGTCCCGTCGCCGGCGACGTCAGCGTGGTATCGCCTCAGCGTGCTGAGCGACAAGGGCCGCCCAGCGCTCGACGCCACTACCAACCTGGAAGTACTGGCTCATCGAGGGCGTGTTCAGATGACGGGCGGCCGGCCAAGCGAGGTCATCCGCCAGACGGTACGCCACGACATCGGCCGCCGCGGCCCGCACGGCGTACGGACACCTTCGGTGAAACCGCCGGCCCAGGCACGCAGGCCGGCCAGCGGTGGCCGGCGCAGCACCGTCACGAGTGTCCACATGCCCAGATAGACCGGGACCAGTACGGCGGGCAGGTGGCGGCGGGCCAGCCAGACCCGGTTACGGGCGATCATCCGGTAGTACATCGCGTGCCGCGTCGGGCTGGTGCGGGGGTGCTGCAACAGCAGGTCAGGGCGGTAGTCGATCCGCCAGCCCGCATCCAGAGCGCGCCAGGCGACGTCGGTCTCCTCGTGCGCGTAAAAGAACGCCTCCGGCCAATCACCGGTCTGCTCGACGACGGCCATCCGGATGGCGTTCCCGCCGCCCAAGAACGTGGTGACCGGACCGCCGCGAAGCGGGTCCCGCGCACCCAGCCGAGGCACGTGACGGCGCTGCGTGGCACCGGACTCATCGGCGATCCGGAAGCTCACGATGCCCAGCTCGGGATCGTCGGCGAACGCCTGCCGAACCCGCTGGAACGTTGCCGGCTCGGGCAGCAGCCCATCGTCATCGAGGTACATCACCACATCGACGTCACCTTGCTCTCGCAGCGCCGTCAGCGCGACGTTCCGGCCACCGGAGATCCCGAGGTTCTTCTCGACCTCGACGCCCTGCACTCCGGATGGAAGCGGCGGCAACGGCACACCGTTGCCCACTACCACGATCCGCGGGACGTCCCCATGCTGCGCCAGAACCGACTCCAGCAACGCGGACAGCTCCGCGGGCCGGTCGCCCATCGTCAGAATCGCGACACCGAGCCCCAGCCCCGCGTCGGCGACATCAGCAGATGACGCCTGAACCTCGGCCAACGGCATGACGGCTCCCAAAGCAAGTGAAACAAAAGGTGTCGTGACGATGAACGCCACGACACTGGATCGTAACCGCAAGCGCCTGACCTTGCGCGGAAGACGAGCCGCAGCCACCCGTCAGCAAGCCGTGGGACAGTGCGCTGATCAACTAGTTCGGCCGCCCAGAGCGGGTACGCCGGGACCCACGTCGTAGGCTGCTGAACGAAGCCACCGGCGGGTAAGGAGGGCGGAATTCCTGGTGATGACCGTGTCGCACGCCGCCGCAGCACTGATTTATTTGGTTCGCGCCACGCCCGCCTGGGAGGTGACCGAGTGAGCGTCCCACCCGACACGCTCGTACCCTGGCCGCACGTCGCCGACCTGATGGGCGGCTGGCCGGACTCCCTGACCGTCGCGATCTACGACGGTACGGGCCCGGCCCCGGCGGACGTGTCCGAGGTGCGGTTCTACGTGCTGCCGTACGCGAAAGGGCCCGAGACGTTCGAACCGCTGGGCCGGATGCCGAAACTGGAGGCCGTGCAGAGCCTCAGCGCCGGCGTCGACAACCTGCTCCCGCACGTGCCACCGAACGTCACCTTGTGCAACGGCCGGGGCCTGCACGACGCGAGCGTCGCCGAACACGTCCTCGGCCTGATCCTCGCCGCGCAACGCGAACTGCCCCGCTGGGTCCGCGACCAGGGCGAGGAACGCTGGCAGCCGCACTTCACCCGCTCGCTCGCCGGCTCCCGAGTGCTCCTCCTGGGCTACGGCTCGATCGCCGCCGCCATCGAGGCCCGCCTACTGCCCTTCGAGACGGAAGTACGCCGAGTCGCCCGCCGCGCCCGCCCGGCCGAGTCGGTGCACGGAGTCGACGAGCTGCCGGACCTACTCCCGCACGCGGACATCGTCGTGTCCACCCTGCCCCTGACCGCCGAGACCACCGGCCTCCTCGACGCCCGCCTGCTCGCCACCCTGCCCGACGACGCGCTCATCGTGAACGTCGGCCGCGGCGGCACCATCGATACCGCCGCCCTGCTGGCCGAGACGAGGTCAGGACGATTGCGCGCCGCTTTGGACGTCATGGACCCCGAGCCACCCCCGGCCGGACACCCCCTGTGGTCCGTGCCGAACGTCCTGATCACGCCGCATGTGGGCGGCGGCTCCGCGACGTTCTATCCCCGCGCCGAACGCCTGATCGCCGAGCAACTCCGAAGGTTCGCCACCGGAGAGCCGCTGCTCAACCAGGTCACTCGACCGGCCTGACCGCGGGGGTGCCGTGGGGACCTCCTGGCCCTTGTGTCATCTGCCATGATCAGGGCCCGCCTGGAGTCCATCGAGAGGGTTGAGATCTTGTCGGCATCCGCCGAGTCTCTGATCGCCGACATTCCCGCGTTCGCGCCGTACGCCCGCCCGGCGACCCTGCTGAGGCCGGTGGCGGGTACGCCCGGTGTCCGGGACAGCTCCGTCGGCGGGCCACTGCTGTGGCCGGAAGACGAGCCGTGGCCGGTATGCCGTGCGCCCCATCTGATGGAGGTTCGCGAGAAGCTCACGGACGAGGAGCGCGAAACCTGGCAGCGGATCGACCGCGACATGAAGGAACGGCGCCGCCAGAATCCGAGCCGGGCGTACGAGCTCACGAACGAGGAGGCCCGGATCCAGACGGAGATCATGGCGGGCGCGTCGGCGCTCGACATGACGAATTGGGAGAGAATCCGCGGGGTGCAGGACACCTCCGGCCCCAGCGTCCCGATGGTTCCCGTCATCCAGCTCTACGCACGGGACGTGCCGGGAGACCACTGGCCGACCGGGATGGATCTCCTGGAGGTGCTGTGGTGCCCGAACGACCACAGCGAACCCCCGGACCAGCCCAACTACTTCGGACCCACGATCGAACTGCGGTACCGGTCGTCATCCGCGGTCGAGACCGTGTTGAACCCTCCCCGACCGGAACAAGCCGACGAGGGCTACCTCCCTGAACCTTGTGCCGTCGCCCCGGAGGAGATCGTCGATCTGCCGGCCGTGGACGAACTCCCCGAAGCCCTCTACGACGAGGGCTGCCACTGGGCGGACGCACGCGGCATCGAGTACCACCGCGGCCTGGCCTGCCGCCCCGGCTGGAAGGTCGGCGGCTGGCCCAGCTGGCACCTCACCGACCTCATCCCCATCGACTGCTCCTGCGGCGCGCGCATGCGGCTGTTCCTGACCATGGAGAGCAGCAACGACGGCCCCGACATCGTCGTCGGCCGCTTCGGCGAACTCCGCATCTTCACCTGCCCCGTGGACGCCGCCCACCCGATCAGGCTGAACATTCAGTAACGGTCGCCCCGGAGTCCGGCGGCCACTCTCGTACGAGGAAGGGATCCGGTGCCATGCCGACTCTGATCCGCCGGACGTCCGCCGAGGTGTGGGTGGACGCGTCCACGGTCGACCTGGCCGGCGAGGACCTGGTGACGGAGTTCGAACCGGACTGGACCACGACGGGCCTGGTCGACGCCGACCCCGACGGCGACGGCGCCCGTGTCATCTGCGGACAGGAGATCGGCGACATCGCCGTCACCGCCGAACTCTGGAACGACGCTCCGCCGCCGGCCGCCGATGACTGGCAGGACGTCGCCGAGGTCTCGGTCGCCTGGCAGTCCGCGTTCCTGGACTTCGAGACGACGGGCAGCGGCGACGACCCGGCCAAACGCCTCGAACTGCCCGGCCCCGGCGACTACCGGCTGCGCGTCCACGGCCGCAACCGCGACGACGGCGACCCCCGTGGGGACGGCGACCCGGTAGAGGAGTACCTGATCCAGGTGTGGCCCGCCCCGCAGGGCGAGCCCATCACGATCAAGTCGACCAGCCAGACCGCGGCCCTGTGGAGGACGGAACGGTGAGGCGACGAACCCACCGGACGGTCAGCTCGGCACCCGGGACGGCCGCGGCCACGTAATCCCGTGGCGGCGGGGCCTGGATACGCGCCAGGATGAAACGCCATGGGGCAACGCGCGAACTTCGTCCTGGTCGACGACACCGGCTGGCGGCTGTACTACGACCACTGGGCCGCCAACCGAATCTGCTCCGTCCTGATCGCCGGACCCGAGGCGGCCACCCGGTTCATCACCGCCCAGCACCAGTGCGCGCGGAACGAATGGCTCGACGACATCTGGGCCGAAGGCGGCGCCATGGTCGACCATCGCACCCGTCGGCTCATCTTCTACGGCGACGAACTGATGCTGGACCTGCCGGCCAAGCGCGTCTTCACGCGCCTGCTGTCGCTCACCTGGCCGGGCTGGGACGTCCGCTGGGCGTACGACGGCCTGGGCGACTTCGCCGCCCACGTCGGCCTCGACCGCGCCATCGTCCGCGCCGCCAGTGACCCGGAGATGCCGGGCGACCTGCAGCCAAACCCGTCGAAGGACTGGCCGCCGCACCTGGTGACCGTACGGGACGAGGCGGGCCGGCTCCTCGTGTACCCGTTCGACTGGGCGGACGACCACGGCGCCTGGCAGGGCCCCGGCCTGCTGGACCGGCTCCCCGCAGGCGGCCTCACCCAGGTGCACCTGCCCGTCATCCCGGACGGCGGACTGCACGTCGACGTCCGTTCCCGCACCGCCGGCGCGTGGTCGATCGAGCCCGTCCCCGGCCTGCTGCCCGCGCTGACGGATCTGTGGCCCGGCTGGCAGATGGACTTCTGGGAGGACCGGTACGAGGAACAGGCCCGCCGCTGCGGCGACGCGGTCACCTTCCCGCCCCTCGACCTCCCCGCCGCCCTCGACGAACGCCTCGCGGCCATCGCCAAGCGCTTCGGCAAGAACCCGGTGCCCGACATGCTCGCGCTGGCGCACCGCCTCGACCCCGACACCGGCGAGGCTCCCGACGTCGAGTTGCACCCTCTGTTCACCGCTCACACCCCGGTCGACCCGACCCCGACCGAATGGTCCACCGTCCTCCGCGCCGCAGCCGACCTGCGAAGCGACCTGTAGGGCCCACTCCGGAAAGAGGCTTACGGCCGCCCCGAATCCCCGACCCGCCTCGGTAAGCTTTCCGCGCTGACGGGTACGAGGAGGATCTCGATGGGTCTGAGGGACCGCGTAGGCGACGTCAGGCGTACGGCGTCGGCGGCGCTCGACACCGGGACGAACGCGGTCCGAGCCACTGGACGCGGCGCGGCCGAGGTCGGCGGCACCGCCGCCGCGGCAGCCCGGGACGGCAACGACTGGGTGATGGAACAGCTCGCCTCCGTCCCGCCGCCGGTCCTTCCCCTGACAGAGGAGTGGCGCCTGTCGATCGGCGCGCTCATCACCCGGCACCCGAAGGCACCCGCCCTGATCGGCAAGCTGCTGTCCCCGCTGGACAGCTTCGGCGCGATCGCGGTGGGACCGAAGGAGATCGGATTCGACGGCGACGAGGTCGAGTGGGAACGCGTCCTGGAGGTCCGCACCCGCACAGTGACCGAACTCGCCTGCGGTGCCATCTGGGACTTCGCAATCGACGACCTGCGCAACCGACTCCCACCGGTCCCCGGCCGCAAGTGGGCCGTCACCAAGGTCCTGCAGATCGTGATGGCCATGTCCGTGGACCTGGAGGACCGGATCGAGGACGATCCGGAGGGTGAGCTGCCGGACCGGGTGGCCTGCGAGATCGTCTACCGAGGCCGGATCCGCAAGGAGAAGACCGCCGCCGCCGGCCTGTTCTCCAGCCTCGCCCTGTGCTCCATGCCCCAGGTAGGCGAGGCCCTCGCGCTCACCGCCGCTGAGCGCGGCATCCCCGTCGTGGATGCCGAGCCACACAAGACCCTGTCGGTCAACGAACGCGTAGCCACAATGCGCAAACGCCGAGCCGCCCTCGCCGCCCACGCCGGCGAACTCGAAGCCGCCACCGAAGAGGAGTAGCACCCATCCCGCGTACGCGCGCATGCTTTGTTTCTGACCATGGAGAGCAACGACGATGGCCCGGACATCGTCGTCGGCCGCTTCGGCGAACTCCGCATCTTCACCTGCCCGACGGACCCTTCTCACTCGATCAGGCTGAACATCCAGTGAGAGACTACGGTCTCGCCGATGACCGGCCACCGTGGCGTTAGCCTGTCGTGACTTGGTGCAGTAGACGACGTCGGCAGGACGCTCTGACACATTGATGATGGCTATACCCATCGGCTGCTCGTCTACGTGACGTTGGTGGGTCATAGGACCGGTTTATGTGGGCGAGTCGTCGCTGACTTTTGATTAGGGGCGTTCGGTCCTCATCTTCGTTTATCGTGCATCAGTTTGAAGTTCCTGAACCGTCATTGCTGCTTGGGTCGGTATTTCCGATATTTCTTTCAGTGACGGAGTCGCTGCGAAACAGGAGTCCCGAGATACGCTGAGGAGCGCCGGATGTGAAGTGGGTGATCGATGTCCAGGCGATGACACGCTCAATGATCGAATTGCCATTGAGCGGCGGCGATTTCCTCCGCTCGATGACGCCGTGCCGAGTGAGCCTTGGGATGCCGCTGGTGGGTGGCTCGGCTCGCGGCCGTCGCGGACGCCATCCCTTGCATGCGCCGGAGGGGGCGCAGCGCCTTGGTCGTGGCTGATTTGACAGTCCGTGAGGCGTCAAATAACACTTGACGGAGCGGGGAGAAGTTTCTCCCTATATATTCCCATCTGGGTGCTTCTGATGAGTTTGGGTCTGGGGATTGCAATTCGAAGCCTCCATGGCCCCCAAAAGGATAATTAGTGTCACTCTCGGGCTTTCTGTGATGATATGCCTGAGTCCTGAAAGAAACCCACTTGACCATCTTGTGTACTTGGCCTGACTCGGGCAATATTTCCCTGTGTGCCTTCATGGAGGCGGCCGGGAATCGACTCCCGTGACCCAGGAGTGCTGTGCCCATTCATAGCTAGATGCATAAAACGCTCTTTTGATCTGGCTCGCCCAACCAAGTCGGAGGCGTGGCTACAGGTTCTCATACCTTGTCCATCGTGAGTGCGATGGGTGGTTCTGTTCGTCACGCCCTCCGCTTTTTGGGTAGCCGCATCTTTGATCACGGAAGCGACATCCTCCGAAACTTTGGAAATCCCTGCCGAAGGAGTAAATGCGTGACCCTAAAAGAGTCGTCTCGTCTGCCAATCTGACGCCAAAGATGGTCTGACGTGACGGAGAAAACTATCCTATTCTGGTCGGCGATACGTGCTCCCCCATAAATTAGCTGCGTGCAGGATCGGAGCCGCATTTAAGGGCTCGATCTACCGCCAAAGGCCAAGGCTCAACTGACTATCTCGGTCTTACCGGAGCGCTCCTTCGGTCCGCGGAATAGGCGCGACTTACCAGCTACGAAAGGAAGCATCATGGTTGACGATAACAGGGGTGAGAATGAGGGTGACGGCCTGAGGCGCTTGAGGCGCTGGCGCGAGCGCCTGCAGGCCGCCCTGCTTGGAGCCCAGATCCTTTACGCGGCCGTCCAGATCGCGAACCAGATCCACGGACACCTGCTGCACGGTTAGGACTCCCGAGCGCGCCTCCATCGAACGGTGGCCCCCGTCCGATGGAGGACTCCTTCATCCGATGTAGTCGTTGGATGCAGGGCTCACAGTGTAAGCCAGGCTGTAGACCAAGACGCTTAGGTGCGTGCACGGGACCTTGGCGAGGCCGAACGATGCCATTGAAGGCGTCTAATGATGGCGAAGGGCATGTCGAGAGAGAGTGCGGCAGCGTGAGCCGATCGCCCACCCCATAGATCGATCCCTGAGCATGACGCAGAACGGTTATGCGGTTACGATTGGTATTTTTGTAGCGATTCGGGGTGGCTGCCGACGCAGTGGCCGGTGGGTATGCAACTGGGACCCCCGGCATCCGCGTTGCGCGTTGGTCGGACGCTGATGGTGACCGCTCAGGAAGGCGCGATCGGTGGGTGCCGGGTGGTGGGCAGCGTGGTGAAGAGTGGGACTCGGCTTCAGGGGCGGTACCAGCTCAAGGAGCTCATCGGCCGAGGAGGGATGGGAGAGGTCTGGCGTGCCCGGGATCTCAGCCTGTCACGTTCGGTCGCCGTGAAGCTTCTGCCGGTCGGGTTCCGATCCGACGCGTCTCGCGAGGCGCGTTTCCGTCACGAGATGAAAATATCGGCGTCGTTGCAACACCCGGGGATCGCGGCCGTGTACGACGCCGGTGAGCACGATGACCTGCTGTTCTTCATCATGGAGTATCTCGCCGGGGAGGACTTGAACGCTCTCCTTCGACGAAAGCGTGCGGGGCTCCCCGTCGACGACGTGGTGACGCTTGGTGTCCAGTTGTCCGACGCCTTGGCGGCCGCTCATGAACAGGGGATCGTTCACCGGGATATCAAGCCGGAGAACATCATGGTGCTGCCGAGTGGGCGCGCGAAGATCTGCGATTTCGGTATCGCTCGAGTGATCGAGCCAGGTGGTGCGGAGACGGGTACGGCCGGTGTGGGTACGGCCGCCTATATGGCTCCAGAGCAGTTCGAAGGCCGAGTGGACGAGCGGTCGGATCTCTACTCGCTCGGGTGTGTCCTCTACGAGACCTGCACGGGAGAGCGGCCCTTTACCGGTTCGAATGTCGAACTGATGTTCAAGCATTGCGAAAAAACACCTGTGGCGCCCGACTCGATTAGAACGGACCTGCCGGCGGAGCTCAACGATCTGGTGCTGCATCTCCTCGAGAAGGGGAAGGACGACCGTCCGCAGGCGGCGAGTCAGGTGTCGGAGCTTCTGCGCACACTCCAGCGCAGACTCGAACAGCCGGCGGCACAGGTGATCGTGGCCGCCGTGTCCCCGCCTCACAGGTCGGACATTGACGTCGAGCATCAGGAGAACAGGGCGGCGAAGCGCTATGAACTACCGTCGCTGGCCGTCCTCGGTTCAGGCTCACCGGTACGGAACTGGACGAGAGCCAATGAAAATGTACGGGAAGCAATTCGGGGAGTGCTCGGTCGGTCTGGAACGGCGGCAAGAGTCGGTGGTGTCACAAGGGGGCCGGTGGCCGGTCTCTATGAGGTGCGGCTCGAACCCATGACCGATCCCGGCTCGGTGTTGAGCCTCGCCGGGCCGATCTCCGAGGCTCTGGGCGGTGTCGACGTTCGGGCTATCCCTTCCGTACGGTCGAGTTCGCCGCTTCCCGGCACTGCCGCCGTCGCCTTCGAGATCCCCAATGCCTATCGCGACACGGTCAGCCTCGGTGATGTGCTGCGTTCCGAGGCCGACGAATCCGGTGGAAATCACGCGAGGGTCGGACTGGGGCGCGGCTATGAGGGACCGGTCCTCATCGACCTGGGGAGCCTGCCGCACCTGCTGTCCGCTGGAGGGACCCACGAGGAGAGATCGACCGTCCTTCGGACGGTCGTGACATCCCTGCTGATGCGGGCCACTCCCGATCACCTGCGAATGGTGATGATCGATTCGGCGAAGGCCGAGCTTTCGGCCTATGAAGGGCTCCCACACCTGGTCTCGTCGGTCATCACCGATCCGATACGGGGCGTCGCGATGTTGGAATGGGCAGAGAAAGAGATGGACCGCCGGTACGACGATCTGCAGGCGTCGGACTGCCGAACCGTCGGGGACTACAACGAAGCCGTTGGTCAGGGGCGGCTGCCCGTGCCCATCGAAAGGTTGGGCGGTCCCAGCCTTCCGCATCCAAGTCTCGTCGTCGTCATCGGCGAGCTGGCGGACCTCACAGCCGCAGTTCGGAAGGAGACGGAGGCACATCTCGGACGCTTGGCTCGGCTTGCCCGCGCGGTCGACATTCACCTCATCGCGGCTACGGGGCAGACGACCGATCGTGTGTTGACCGACCGCATCAGAGCGGACATCCCTTCGCGACTGGCGCTCCGGATGTCCGACACGGCGGGCAGCGAACTGATGTTGGACGAACCGGGCGCGGAGTGTCTGCTCGGCGAGGGCGACGCACTCTTCCTGGCGAAGGGCGAGCACCGTTCGCGCCGAGTGCAGTGCGCCCAGGTCTCTGACGAGGAGACCGCGGCGGTGGTCGACCATTGGATGCGGCAGCGCTGAAAAGGATCAAGGCAGGAAGCCGCTCGGCGTGCCGTGCCAGGAGACGTAGAGGTCCTCACGCGCCCGGGTACACGCGACGAAGAGCAGGCACCGCTCACGTTGCAGATCGTGGAGGTGCGCGACTTCGTCGTCCTCGACCTTGCGCACGGATCCGGGCGCGGGCACCTGGTGTTCGCTCACTCCGATGACGGCGACGCAGCGGTATTCCAAACCCTTCATCCGATGCATCGTCATCACATGGACCTGGCCGTCCACGCCACCGTGATCTCGTGTGAGGTAGCGGACCGCTACGCCGTCCCTCGACAAGGCGCCGGCCGCCTCTCGAGCCAGCGTGCTCGAGCGGGCGGCGACGCCGATCTCCTCGGGCTTCACACCGGCGGCGAGCCACGCTCGCACCTTCCCCGCGAGCCGGTCGAGTTCCTCCTTCTTCGCCGTGGCTCCGGAGAGGCCGGGCTCCGCACCGTGCATCTCTGAGCGGAAACCGGTCAGGGAGATGGTGCCCTCGTCGAGGTCGTCCATCTGCTCACCGGTCAGGACGCCGTGACTCCACGAGAGGATCTCGGCCGTGGTCCGGTAGTTGATGGTCAGGTTGGTCGATCGTCCGGACACGGGAACGCCGACAGATCGGAGCGACACACGGTTGTCGTAGATCCTCTGATGGGTGTCTCCCGCGACGAAGATGTCGTCGGGCCCGGACGGTACCGCCGCGCGCAGAAGGCGCCAGCGGACGGGATGCAGATCCTGTGCCTCGTCAACGACGACGTGATCGTACGGCTGGACGTTCTGCTCCGAGAGGATCCTGGTCGCCTCGACGCAGACGGTCTCGTACGTCCGCCATTTGTGCTCGGCCAGTTCCTGTTCGAACTCGGAGATCACGCGCCATACCTGGGTCCGTTGCAGTGAGCCGAGTCGCCTACCCCGGCCGGTCCGGCGGGCGGCGAGATACTCGTCGAGGGTCGTCAGATTCTGGGCGAGGACGACCTGTCGCCATTCCTCGGCGATGAAGGTCTCGCTGTACGGGACGGCGCGATGCCGGATTGTCCTTCGCCACAGATCACGCTCTTCCGCATCGTCGACGATCGCGTACCGGCCGTGATGTTCCCGCACGATCCTGCTCGCGACCTGGTCCACCGTGCGGACGTCGATGCGAGAGAGGATCTCCTCGTCGTTCTCCAGCAGCCTCAGGTTGTCGAGCAGGGATTCCGCGAGAGTCCCGGTGAACGTGGTGAGGAGCACTCTTCCTCCCCGTGAGGCCAGAAGGCGGGCGCGATGCAGGGCCACCACCGTCTTGCCCGTTCCTGGGCCGCCCGTGACCTGAGCCGGCCCCGAGTAGGTGCCGTAAGCGGCCTTTCGCTGGGTCGGATGCAGATAGATCCGCCAGTGAGCGAAAGGCTTCCGCAGGAGGGCCATGAGTTCTTCGGGGCCATCGACCAGTACGACCTTTGACGGCGTCCGTTCGACGGCTCCGGTGATGTCCTCCGGGTCGAAGGAACGTTGGTCGTCGGCACTGACCATGTCCCAGACCTGTTCAGGGGAGTAACCCGCGGCGAGGCCGTACAGGACGTCGTACTGAGAGCGGGGGACGTAGTTACTGATCGCGTCGAGGGGCTCCAGGGAAGTGAGCAGTCGTGCGAAGGCCCGCATCTGTTCGTCGAGGCCCAATCGGATGAAATCCGCATCCGAGACATGGGCAAAGAGCGGCTCGGCTCCATGGTCGGCTGTTCGGACGAGTTCGTCGGTGGTCGTCTCGATGGCCACCACGTCACGGATCTCGATCTGCCCCGTGGCCGTGTTCACCGATGCCTGGTGGCGACCGGCCCAATCGTAGGCATCGTCGTGCGGAAGCACCTTGAGCAGGGTGAACTGGTCACCGGCTTCGGGCACCAGGACGACGCCACGCCAGAACCTGTCGATCCGAATGCTCTTGAGCCGATCGTCACGGGCGTTCGCGATCTTTTCCAGATGGATGCCCGCATGAGTCGCCTGCCCGAATTTGGCGATGGCATGGGCGACCTTCTCCTGGACCGGGCGATCGAGTCGGACCAGGTCCTGAAGGAAGTTCTGGTGAATCCCCAGCTTTGCCACCGTCGCTCACTCCCTACCCTTCTCGGAATGTGTCCCCGTCCGTCCTCTGACGGGGGATCGCGAATCACCGGCATCTCGCTACCGGCGAGGTCCGGGCCGTGCCGGACCTCGCCGGTAGCGAAGTCACTCTCAGGGAGTGAAGAATCCGATCGACGGGTCGTCCGGGGAGCCGATGAGCATGGCCCGGTCGAGGAAGGTGTTGTTGGTCTCGCAGCTGGTCTCCGGGAGCAGGACGCACGCGTAGCAGGCGGCCAGGTTCAAGCTGTCGGTACCGCCGGCCTCGGTCTCCATGCAGGGCGGGTCCTGGGAGCACCACGACACACGGCTGAGCGCCGATTCCAAGGTGGTCCGGATACGCGCGTACTCGCCCTGGGCCACGACTCCTCCGAGGCTTCCGGCGGAGTCGCTGGTGGCCGTATAGATGAGTACGCCCGCCATGTCGTCGGCCACGTACAGGCGTTCCCGAAGCGCCGCGGCCGGATAGCCGGCTTCCAGACTCCACCCGTTGATCAACGCGTGCGCCAGCGTGTGCAGCAGGACGTACCGGGGAGTGATCGGCGAACGGATGTCCTCGATCGGTCTGGTGCTCTGGGCCAGCTTCGCGCGGTTGCGCAGGAGGACGGTGTGGTTGTCCCGGATCCGGCTGGCCCGGGATAGCGGACCGCTCCTGGCCTCCCACTCCTGTAGAAGGTCCTGGTCGAGGGTCATGAAGACCCCCTCACCGCTGACCTCGATGGCTGGTAGCCAGTCGATGTCCTCCTTCGTCATGGCGGCGAACCGGCCGGGATCGTTCAGAGCGTCCGGTGTCTGCACTCGGGTGAAGGACTGCAGAGCGCGTACCTCGCGGAGACGCTTGACCAGCATGACCTGGTTCACCCCGAAGGGAAGAGGATTCGCCGGGTCGGCATGCGGCGCCGTGCATTCGAAGTCCTCGTCGCGGTCCACCTTCGCCGTTCCGAAGAGCATCTTTTCGTGCTCTTGGCGACGCAACTCACCGGCTGGCTCGAACCCGGAATGCTCATCGGAGTCGGGGGCTTCACTGTCCGCCAACTCCATCCGGCGCTTCACCGCGTCGATGACGTCGTCGATCGTGAAGCGAGTGTCGTTCAGGATGCCGCTGCCCTCGATGACCTTGGCCAAGGTGCTTCCACTCACACCGTCCCTGATCAATGGACTGAGCATTCCGTAATGCTTGTTGATCTGCTTCTGCAAGGTCTCCGACCACGGCGGAATGGACAGTGCCGAACGGGTGACGGAGAACCACGCCGCTGAGGAGCCTCGTTGCAGGGTTCGAGGGACGGCAGTGCAGCCGGACTGCTCGGTGCCTGAGCCGAGCCACGGTCGTCGACCGCTGCAGGAGATCCCGAGGGACTTCATGGCCATCCGCCCGAAAGCGCCTTCGAGCGACGCGTCTTTGCCGCATGAGCACTTCACGACGACCGAGCGCAGGGATGCCGTACGGCCGGTGGAGTGCAGGCTCAGCGCGTGCGGTCTTCCCGATGAGGCATCGGTCGGCGAGGTCTTCTTGTGCACCCAGTCGAAGTAGGGGAAGTCGTCGATGTGCCCGTTCTCGCACGCGACGACGAATCGGGAGGGCGTCAACGGCTTCTCGCACACCCCGCACTGGCTCTTGCCGCGTGGCGAGCCGAACTTCCGGAACTCCTTGAGCTCCTTGCACTCGGGGCAGGAGTAGATCTCGGGGAATCGCCGTACCTTGACTCCGTCGCCAGCCGGTGGCGAGTACGCCGGCGGCAGGTGAAAACGGTCCACACCGAGCCAGCGCTCGAGCCGGGGCTCGTAGATAGCGGTGTCGTCCTGGACCTTCCAGGTGTCCAGCCCGCTGACGATGTACGACTGGTCGCCGATCGCCACCATCGCTCCGACTCCATACGTGCTGACCATCTGAGCGCGTCGAACGGCGCCCAACGGCGTACGCGACACCTCACGGCTCGCGTTGCCGCGCCGCCCGGTGCGGCGGCTTCTTCCGTTACGCATCACCATGAGTCATCGCTCCAGGTAGAGGTCGGATTCGACGTCGACGTCCCGCAGGCTCGTCAGGGTGGGAAAGGCGTCATCGAGGTCCTCGTCGGAGTGATGTCGCAGCAAGGCCTCGTCGGCCGTCCGGGATTCACCGCGTTTGAACACGGGCTTCGCCTGATACACCAGATTGGGGTTCTGATCGGCGAGGCTCAGCCACTTCTCGACGATGTAGTCGAGGTCCTCGGCGGTGGACCGCCGCTCGCGCTCGTCATTGGTAATGGCCTTGACCCGTGTGAGGGTCAGGTCCGTCAGCTCTTCGAGGCGATGCTTGAAGGACTTGACCTGACTCGCGGCGGTGTTCGGCCGCGCCTCCGGATAAAGCAGGCGAGCCATCCCGATGAGCACCGCATGGAGACCGCGGTCGCGGGCGCGAGAGGAGAAGGGCGTGACGCTCGTCGACTCGACCTGCCGATACAGAGCCGAGTGGTACGACGTGAAATTTTCGTAGTGCGAACGGTCACGGGACCGGGCGGCGTTGTACATGATGACGACCAGGCCGGGATGCTGTCGGCCGACCCTGCTGCTGGACTGGATGTACTCGGCCGTCGTCTGTGGCTGACCCATGATCGCCATCAGGCCCAGGCGGTCCACGTCGACGCCGACGGAGATCATGTTGGTCGCCAGCACGGTGTCGAACGTGCCTTCGTCCGGCAGCGCGCGTTCCAGATCCTTGAGTCTCTGCGGGATGTCGCTGGACTTCACCCGGCTGGTGAGCTCGGCGAGGAGTTCGGCGGGTCGTGGATCGACGCCCTGCCGTTCCGCCAGATGCTCGAGCCGATCCTGGACGTCGTCGTGGACCTGGAGCTCGGCGGCCGCGAGCAGCCGGAGGCTGTTGAAGTATCCGACGAGGGTCCAGTAGGCGTCTTGGACGGAGATCTCTGCCTCGATGTCATTTGCGTGATGGAGGAGCGCCGCATAGGCGCGGACCAACAGGCTCGCCTGACTGGTGTTGGGGGTGAGTAGACCGACGTACCGCCGCGAGGCCTTGTCCTCTGCAGGGGTCTCGACGGCGAACCAGGAGTCGCGTGCGTCCAGGCCTGCCGGCGGGAACTGCCGTACCTCTCGGTCGAACAGTGCGCGAACCTGATTCCTGGCCCGCCGGATCGTTGCTGTAGAAGCGATGATCTTCGGTTGCTCGGCGGCGATGTCGATCGCGGTCTCGTACAGACCGGTGAGGCTGCCGAGCGGTCCGGAGATCAGGTGCAGCTCATCCTGGATGATCAGCTCGGGCGGTGGGGTCGTGCTTCCCTCGTTCCTGTTGAAGAGCGAGGCGACCTCGGCCTTCCACGCGATCTGCGCGAACTTGTCGACCGTCGCGATGATCAGTGTGGGGCGGGTCCGATAGATCATCTCATCCACGACCTGGACCGGCAGCGCGTGGTGGAAGTCGCAGGACTCCGACGGACAGAAGATCCGCATGTGCGAGATCGTGGCGTCGACCTCATAGTTATGGACGTCCATGGCGGTGCCGCACCAGGGACAGGCCCGCAGTTGGACCGGGTTCTCCTCCTGGAGTTCCTCACCGTTCCGTAGTCGCTTCAGGCTCGCCGCGGCGTCCTTCAGCCAGTTCGGTGTGGCGGCCCTACCGACCCACATGCCGAGCGAGATCGGTTCGTCGCCCAATTCCGCGGGATCCTCCTGGCGCATCATCTCCATTGCGCAGATGAGGGTGGCCGCGCGTTCGAACTGCTGCAGGGTGAGCAGTCGAAGTGTGTACCGCATGAGAGCGGTGACGCCGCCGCCGTCGGCGCCTTTGCGCTTCCGGCGCAGGAAGACGGTGAAGGCGATGAGACCGAGATATGCCTCGGTCTTGCCGCCACCGGTCGGGAACCAGAGCAGGTCCGCGTCTCGACGGTCAGGGTGATCGGGATCGACGATGCCGTCCAGGCAGAGCAGCATGAACGCGATCTGGAACGGTCGCCATCTGCCGTCCAGCCGCACGTCGCCCTCACGCCCCGACTTGATCCAGGCGGTGTGTCCGCGCTGGAGCGCCATGGCCCGGTTGGCGCGCCGGAACGCCGTCATCACCTCGGGCCGCTTCTTCAGCAGTTCGATCCCGGACGCCATCCGATCGCACGCGACCGTGCACTGGTCGATCTGGTCCTCGGCGGCCTTGCCGTACTCCGTGGCCTGGAGCAGTCGGGCCTCCTCGGCGCGCTCGGCGATCCACTCTCGGTAACCCTTCACCAGACGGCGGAGCGCCGCTACGACGTCCGAGTCTGAGGCCTCGGCGAGGTGCAGCATCCCCAGATCGCTGCTGTCGATGTCCGGGTTCGAGTCGGTGAGCAGCACCTCCGACGTCGGGACGAAGGCGGTCCACACCGCCGACACAGCGGCCGGTCGGCTCTTCAACAACCGTTCGTCTCTGGGGAGCGGCGGCTGCCAGTGCCAATCTGCGGCGCAGCCGTGGCCGACAGCGAATGTCGGTGCATGGCGGTACAGCAGTCGGTTGATGGCGATCTCGTCTTCGTCGGCACCGACCGGCACCCGTCGCTCGACCAGTGCGGCGCTGCCCTCGGGGTCGGCCACCATGATGGACGGCTGGAAGAAGCAGTGCGCGTCCTGGAAGTCGTACGCACCGATCTCATAGACGTTGACCAGCGTCGCCGTCACGGCGACCGCTCCCCGGTCGGCGGGCCGGATCCGCAGGCGGAGCTCCAGACCGGGTGCAAGCTCACGACGGAACTGGCCGGGAGTCGTCACGTCGACGACCTCAGGCGCGATCTGCAACGCCCGGCGCTGCCACCGAAGTTCCTGTTCGTGGGTCGTCCGCCGCTCTGCCCGCTGGGCCTTGACCGGGTTGCCGGCCAGGTCGATCGGGTCGTACATGGCGGCTGCCACCGTCACGGTCACGGCCGGGGCCACGTCGGGCGCGACGGCGAAGGTGATGCCCATGGACGACGGCATCTGCACGTTGGCCAGCGAGACACCGGTGTCGGACGTCGTCTCGTCGGGATCCGGCCTCGCGTCGCCGGGTTCGTCATCCCGCTCGGCCGCCGCCTCGGAGGCCCTCTCATCATCCATGCGCCGAGGGAAGAGGATCCCGCTGACGTACGTCGTGACGGGCGCGTCGGTGGAGAGGATCTCCGCGTCGCCGCCGGTCGGGCCGAGCAGGTCGCGCTGCAGGCGTTTCACCAGTTCGTCTCTGAACCGGTAGTGCTCCTCATACCGTGACATCGGAGTCCGCCTCCTTGGTGTTCTTGTCCCAGTCGAAAGTGCTGAGTCCCATGAGCCGGGGCGCGAGCCAGACCCCGTACGGCCCGAGACCAGATCGGGCTCCGGCCGCCTCGCTCCCGGCGACCGTCTCGATCGCGTCGACTCGGACTCCGGTCAATCGGAGCGGCCAGTTCCACGGTTCGAATCCGCTATTGACCTTTAGATGTCGGTACAGGTGCTCGCGGAACTGATCGGAGACGGCACCGATCGGGCGCCCTCCGTGAGTGATGAGATACGGCGGACTCTGGCCCGACGCGATCGCATCCGGGGACAGCCGTTCCACCACGACCTCGTCTCCCGGTGACACCTTCGTCGCCAGGTATTCCTGTAGTTCGACGACGTCGCCCTCGAAGTCACGCATTCCGGCCGGCTGGTCGGTGAAGACGTCCCCGCCGATCAGTTCGAAGCCCCGCCGCGCCCAGTACTGGAAGGAATAGCGGGCCAATCGGTCGAGTTCCCGGTCGACGCGGATGGATTGCATGTCCAGCGTGTTGAGCCAGAGCAGTTCCTCTCGCGGCCTGGTCATGGCCACGTACAGGAGCCGAGCCTCTTCCGCGACGTCGATCTCCCTCGGTTTCTTGGACCGTCCCTTGTCGTTCTTCGGTCTCTGTGGGACGGCGTTTCGCAGCGGTCCCGGATCGACCACCACGACGCGGTCGAACTCCAATCCCTTCGCCCGGTGGAAAGAGGAGATGACCAGTCGGGCGGGCGGCTGCCCGGTGAGTTCGTCCGGCAGGCGTCCCGCCGCCAGCGCCGTTCGCAGCCTGCCGAGATCCAGGCTGCGGTCGTTCCCTTGGCCGCGCCCGGTGCGTCGTAGCAGTCTCCAGGTCTCCTCGGGGGAGAGGCCCGCTGGAATCGAAAGCGTTGGCACCAGTTCGTCGAAACGCACCCGGGTTATGACCGATCCGTCCACCGCCCGGAACAGTGCTTCGAGCCAGGCCGGTGCGACGCGGTCACGCGCCGACCGTTGAAGCCGGTGCGGGACCCCGGCGCCGTGCAGGATCTCGGACACCACGAGTGCCTCGCCGTTATTTCGACAGAGTACGGCGGTCGTACCCTCGTAGTCGGCGAGGGCAGTGCATGCCAGCGCGTCGAGGTCTCCCAATCCCCTTTCGGGATGCATCAGCGCGGACCGGAGTTCGTCGTGCAGTTCTTCGCTGCTCCGGCGCGATCCTTCGGCGACGCGCCTCAGCCGCGGTCCGAAGGGCAAGGCGGTCCTGGCATCGTCGGTACGGGCGCGGAAATTCTCGTCGAGCGTGAGCTCGACCAGGTCATCCGCGAAGTACGTACGCAGCCAGTCGAAGAAGTAATTCGTCTCCTTCGGCCGCTGCTCCGGGTCCTTGACGGTGAAGCCGTAGATGGACTGGGCGGGATCGCCGACGACCGTGAAGCCGCAGCCGAACTCGTCGAGGAGCGCCTCCACCAGTTCGCGGCGCTTTCCGACGAGATCCTGGACCTCGTCGATGATGACGTGACGGAGGTCCTCGCCGTACAGCTCTTCGGCGAGCCCGTCATCGATCGCCTGACGGGCTCCGTCGATGCGCGCGTCGAACGACCTGTGCTGCCAGTCACCCTCGGCGTCCACCTGCATCACCAGGTCGAGCGCCCAGGAGTCGAACGTCTGCGTCCGTACGTGCCGGGCCGCATCTCCGTGCCGGGCCAGGCGGGACCGCAGTTCGCGAACAGCGGCGCGAGAGAAGGTGAGCACCAGGATCTCGCCGGCGCTCAACTCCTCCTCCGCGACCAGGAAGTCTAGGCGGCGGACCAATGTGTGAGTCTTGCCGGCGCCGGCACCCGCCGTGACCAGGGTGTACGCGTCCGCGGGAAGCTCCACGACGGCCCGCTGCGCGGGGGTCAGCGGAGGGGTGTCGGCGTACACATCGGTCACTTGCGGCTCCAGAGGTGCTCGAACTGGGTGAACGCGAGTTTCTTGTCGTAGTTGGTGATGTTGTCGGCGACGTCGAGGATTAGGCAGGTCTCCTTTCCGCCGTTCTTGGGGCCGCGCAGACCGCGTCCGATCATCTGTTGGTAGACGTTCGGGCTGTAGGTCGGCCGTGCCACGATCACGGTCTGGGTCGCGGGAGCGTCGAAGCCCTGGACGAGGACGCCGTAGTTGGTAAGGACGCGGATCCTGCCGGTCCGGAAGTTCTCGATCAGCGTTCGCCGCTCCGTGTCCGGGGTGGTGCCGTCGATGGACGCGGCCTTGATCCGCCGGCCGTTGAGCTTGGCGGCCATCAACTTGGCGTGACCCACGGAGGTGGCGAACAAGAGGATCTTGTTGTTGTCGGGCAGCTTCTCGATCTCCTCGACGAGCATCCGATTCCGCTGGGAATCCATGCCCAGCCGCTCTTCCGCCGCTGCCGGCAGGCGTCCCTGGAAGTCGATGTTCGCCAACTCGCTCGGTGTCAGCTGAATGGTCGCGCCCACGAGCTGTCGATGCTCGACCTTGGCCAGAACTCCGAGTTCCTGCAGCTCGGTGTAGGGATCGGACTCGAAGATCCCCTCGTCCAGACGCTGCCTGCCGTAACGTTCGACCAACCGGCGGGTCTCCTCCTCGTTGAAGCCGCGGTACGGGGTCGCCGTAAGGCCGATGAGCGGACGTGCAGCCGCACGATGCGTTATCCCGAGCAAGGACAACAGCCGGGTGTATCGGGGCGTGATCGAAGTGTGAGCCTCGTCCACGATGACGAGAGCGGCGTCTCGGAGCCAGACGTACTCGTCTTTCTCCAGGCAATTCTCGAGCTTCGCGTCTGTCGCGACGATGAGGTGCGCCGTGTCCTTGGCAGGTGCCGCCTCCCGGTTACTCCACAACCGGTTGATCGTGAGTCGCTCCTCCGGCCCGACCTTGGACCACACGAAGGCCCAGCTCTGCACGGCCTGCTCGCACAGTTCTTCGGACTGCGCGATCCAGAGCACGGGGCGCCCGCCGAGACCACGCTCCTTGATCACCCTGATCACGGCCTCCGCCGCCACGCGCGTCTTGCCGGCACCGGTAGGCAGAGACAGCATCGCCCTCGGGGTCCTGTACCGGGTGAGCAGGTCGAACATGTTGCTCGCCAGCTTCTCTTGGTAGTCGTGCAGTCGGGGGAACGCGGTTGGCCCGGACACGATCTCGGTGGGAGGCAACGTCTGCTCTCTCGTCCCGGCGTACGCCTCGGAGAGGCCGAGGTCATTGACCAGCCGGAGGGATTTGCTATCGCCACGGAAGCTCGCCGCCGCCTCGGGTAGGGCCGCTTCGATCTCCTTCCTGTAGGTGCGCAGGATGCCCGTTCCGTACGCGTCGACCGCCAGCTCCGCAACCCGGCGGTCATCGGCCTTCTTCCCCGTCTCCTCCTCATCACTTTCGAGGAGTCCCGGCGGCAGCCGTTTCTTCAGTTCTTCGGCCTTGACGATATGCAGCATCTTGTCGGCCGTATCGGTTGCCTGGCGGGCACGTTGGAGCTGCTGGTTCTTCCGCTGTTCCTCGCGCTTCTCGACGACACCACGGCAGCCGTTGGGCCCCAAGCCGAGCTTGAGCACCTTGTCGACGGCGGTCAGAGCGGCCACGTCATCCTCGGGGTCGAGGACGTAGACCACGTGATCCTTCGGCTGTGCCACCGCGTCGATCGAAGTCGCCCGCTCGCCGCTCGGAGTACGAGTGATTCTCTGGAGTTCACTGCATCGTACGAGGGACCAGCCTTCGACCTGCTGGCGACGGACGAGCTTCAGGTAGGGGAATTCGTCCGTGAGGGACACCGGCTCGGCCTGGGGGACAGCGCGGACGTCCTTTTCGATCACTGCTTCGGGCGAGAGCATTCCCCAGGTCTCCCGCATCTGCTCTGCGGCCTCATCGGTGGGCGCGAGCAGCGCCGGCACGCGCTCGCGGATGAGCTCGTCGTACTCCGCGCGATTCGCGGTCACCGCGATCTCGCCGTCGGGACGGTCGCAGGTCCACCCGTCTCCGACACGGCAGCGGGTAGCGGCATCCCCCGGCCATTCCGCGCCGGCCTCGAAGAAGAGCGCGTAGACCTTGCCCGGGAAGGCGTCCTCCTCGCTGGCCGACGCCTCCTGGACGAGTGCCGTCCACGTACGGCTGCCGATGGCGCTCAGCGTTCCGGGCAGCTTGAGAGCCTCCGCCACACCGGTCGGAACCGAGGCGACGGGAAGCACGTCGGCGTACTGCCGGAGCATGGGGCCGACGCAACGAGCGACGGGCTTGATGCCGCGAGAGGTGGCCAACCGGCCGTACTTACGAGCCATCCACAGGAGTGGGGACATCACCGGCTGGCGGGTCTTCGCCAGGCGGCCGACCTGCATGGTCCATGACGTGACCAGCCCGAGGCTCGGGAGTTCGCGGACGAAGGCCGCGATGCCCTCGGGCGACAGCTCAGTGAGGAAGTGCAGTGGTCCGGCGGGACTCGCGCCATCGAACTGCATCGTCGTCAACTGCGGCCGGGACTCGGATGCGGGAAGCTTTTTGCAGTACGCCTTCCAGAGGTACTCTGTGTAGTCCTTGAACCATGGCTCGTCGCGCGGGTCGACGTTGATACCCGGCCCGTCACGGAGCCCGAGGTCGCGCAGGATGGGCCGGTCCGGATCGTGGAAACCCATGTCGACGGCGATCCGTGCGTCGCGGGAGCCGTCCGCCGGCACGATCCGGCCGGGGAGCAGGCAGTCCGTGATTCGACGGAATTCCGCGGACACCGTGCGCACCTTGAGTTGCTTGGCCGTGTTGGTCACGCCGTCGCGCAGCGCCTTGAGAGTATCGGCCGGACCGGCCTGCCGTGAGAGCTCCCAGAACGCATCCCAGTCACCGTCCGAGTATCCGTGGAATCCTTGTTCCACGATGGACGTGAAACGGCCGGCCGCGTCGGCCTCGTGAACCCCGAGCTCGTCGAGCGCACGCCGGACAGCGTCCTCGACGAAGACGCGTTCGTCCACGTAGATCATCCTGTCGGCCAGACGATCGTTCGAGCTCCGACGGAAGACGTTGGGCGAGGGCGCGACGAGTCCGGTCGACTCGGTGAGCACGATCTTGGACTTCAGCGCCTCCTCGGCGAGCTTGGGATCCTTCCGCTTCATGTCGGCGAGGATCAGGATCGCCCGAGCCGAGGCCTCCGGGGATTCATCCGCGACCAGAGCCTCCAGCCACTCGCGGACGGTGGCGACCGGAACACCCGCCTCGCGGAGGATTCGTTCGGCACTCTGCCGCCGGTGGGGCGCCTCTCGCTCGACCGAGTGGTGGCACCAGCTCTTCGGCCTGTTCTCGTATCCAGCCCACAACTCCCGCCATGCCTCCTCTAGACCGGCAGGGTGGAGGCGGACCTGTGCCGCAGTGCCGAACCGGCCGTCCTGGTCCGGAAGGGTGGGCTTCGTCGCTGCGATCTTCCAAATCGACTGGACGAGATCAGCCGCGGCCCATTGCGGTTCTTCCCGCCCACGGGCTGGTGCCGCGTCCAGGTGGGCACAGCGATCGTCGGGACGAGAGAGCTCCTCGAACGAGTCGACCACCAACCCGGCGGCCACCTGGATCAACTCTTCGTTGAAGGTGTTCGCGTCGTAGAGATTCTGCCTGTCTTCGCTGGTCTTCCACGGAGCATTGATGATGCCGCGGAGAGTGGTCTTGTACTTGGTCGGGAAGTACGCCCAGAACTCGCCGAGGCGCCTGTTGTCCCTTCCGGATCTGTCAGGCACCGCCCACGAGACGTCGATCTTCGGCCTGTCGTGCAGTTCGCCGGCCTCGAGAAGGGCCTTCGGAGAGGGACTGAAGGTCCTCGTGAAGACCCGCCAGTGCTCCGTGTTGGTCGCGCCCGGAGCCGTGTCGACCTGAAGGCTGCGCCGGTCTCCGTTCGGATTCTGGAAGACCTGCCGCTTGAGGATCTGCCCACTTCTGCGGTCCTCGAGGGTCACCGTTCCGACGTGGGGAGAGAAGAGGGAGAACTGGGCGGGGAAGTTCCGCAGATCCCGGCCGAGTCGATCGACGTGGGTGGGTTTGAGAGGGAGTCGGACGACGGTGGTCGCCCACTTCAGGAGTTCGGCGAGTATCGGATCCGCCACCATCGTCTTGTCGCGATCGATCGGCTGAGCCATCCGCAGAACCGGTACCTCCTCGGAGCCGGGATGGGCCGCTCGGATCTGCTGCTCCGACCACTCCCGGTCGAACCCGAAGCTCTTGCCGTCCTCTCTGCTGAAGAACTGTGGCGAGTCCGTGACGCTGAGAACGGACTTAACGCCCACCCCGAAGCGTCCGATCTGGCCACCGCGCTTGCGAGAGACGCCCATGCGGAGGATGGTGTCGACGCCCTGCGGTGTGATCGCCATGCCCTGATTGGCGCAGTACAGGTATGCGTCGGTAAGGATGACGGCGATCTCGCCACCGGGGTCGTCGCGCAGTTCGTCCGCGCCGTTCTGTACGAGCTCGTAGATCTGACGATCTCCGTAGCCGCCTTGGTGGATGCGGCGTTCGCCGTTGGCGTGCTCCTGGATGAGGCCCGGATCGATGCGGTAGGTGTCCAGAACACGGCGGGATTGTTCGAGGACGAGATCGAGGACGGACGGCTGATCTTCCTTGGGGAGTGGATCATCGCCGGTGATGGTCACGTACTCCTCAACTCCTTAGTCGGGGATCAAGGGTCCGTCCAGCTCCTGAGCGGGCGCAGATCTGAACGTGGCCACGGGGTGTCGATGGGTATGACGAATAAAACCGTCTAGGTCGTTCACGGTGAGAAGCGCAAAGAAAGCCTGACGGCTCAGTAAGGGACTTCACCTGTGAGCGGATTAGACAACAAGTGCAAACGTCGAGAGCTGTCGCCCTTTCTGGCATCTAGGCGCGAAAGGATACACTTCTCCCCTCGGTTTCAGGGGATTTAACCCTTTCGCCTCGGTTGGAGGTGTGGGGAGAATTTACACAGATCCCACTGAACTCCGCAAGGGGGTCGCGAGACTTTTCTTGGCCTAATCGGACGCTCGGTGTCATACCGGGACAAGTAAGACGCAAAAGCCGCTCGTTGGGTTCCCCGGCGTCCCGGGGTGGGGCAGGAGGCGGCTGGAAACTGGCCAGGGCAGGCCAACAGCGATATATAGGGAGAAGCCCCTCCGGGTGCTGTCAAAGCTCGTTATACGTATCCTCGACTGTCAAAGGCGCTCCTGGAGGGCGTGGACGATCATGGAGACTGGTGGTCGACGTGGAGGAACCCGAGGCCTTCGGGGTTTGGCTGAGCCGGCAGCTACGTCGGAAGGAGATGAGCCAGGCGGAACTCGCCGCTCGACTCGACGTCACACGCGCAGCCGTCTCGGCCTGGATCACGGGTCGAGCCGAGCCGCGTATGGACAAGATTCAGGCGATCGAAGAGATCCTCGGTCTGGCGACCGGCTCATCGGTCACGCGCAGCGAAGCCCCGGATTCGTCCGGGAACATCCAGTGGTACCACCGGCCCGCCCACACCGACGGGGGCCGGGAGTTCGGCAACGCCGCAGCCTTCGCATTCGAGTCGGATCTGCGGATTCTCGCCCGGGAGGCGACGCAGAACAGCCTCGACGAGCGCCTCGACAACGACCGACCAGTGCGGGTGCGGTACATCCTTCACGAGATCTCGGGCGAGCGGCTCCACCGCTTCCTTGACGCCCTCCGGTGGAACGACCTCCAGAAGCACTTCGAGGCGGCGGCGGATCAGAGACAGAAGGTCGGCCGGGTGTTGGCCAACGGCCTCCGGGAGCTCCGCGAGCGTGGGAGCCTCCTGCTGTTGAGAGTGGACGACTACAACGCCTCGGGACTCACCGGGTCCGACTACGACGACGGTAAGTTCGCCGCGGTCGTCCGACGCCAACTCGACAGCCACAAGGGCGGCAGCGCCGGCGGATCGTTCGGGCTCGGCAAGGCTACCCTCTGGGCCGCCAGCCAGTTCGGTCTGGTCATGATGCACAGCACGCTGTCGGAACCTCACGAGGGTCGTCGGGAGCGGCGCCTGATCGGTCGGCTCGATCTGCCGTGGCGCGAGGTCGACGGCGTCCAATATGCCGGTCCGGCCTGGTTGGGCGAGCCGGACCCGCAACGAGATGGGGCCACGCGGTCCTGGTGGGCAGGCGAGCGCACCGTCGACGAGCTCTACCTCACCCGCGGAAGCAACGACCCCGGGACGTCATTCCTTATCGTGGGTGCGCATGACGCCGTCGTAGAGGCTCATGACCTGGAGAGCATGCACGCCGTTATGGTACGAAGCCTGGCCGCCGGCTTCTGGGCGTCCATGGTCGCCGGAATGGATTCCGTTCCCATGCTCGAAGCGTCGGTCGAGGCGCTGCGAGACGGCAAGGTAGTGGTCGCTGAGGAACGAATCGACCCTCACCGCTATGAACCCGCTCGGTCCCGGGCGATGCGCGCCTTCCTGGACGGCGATACCGCCGACGCGCTGACCTCGCCGGAGGACGTCGTACGTACGACCGTGACGCTCACCGTCCCACCGCGGAAAGACGCCGGCCGAGCGGCCCCCACGGCCCATGAAGCGGTCCTTCTCGTCACACCGACTGCGGCGGATGATGAAAGGCCGAACCGATTGGTTTGTATGCGCAGCAGTCGGATGGTGATCGTGGAGAGGGCGGTGAGCGACGTTCCGCTCGGTTCTCCACCCTTCCAGGCGGTCCTGCTCGCCGGCCGGGCCACCGGCGCTGATACGGAGGACGCCGTACGCGCCGAAGAGTTTCTCAGAGCCGCCGAACCCCCCGATCACAACGATTGGAAGCAGACGGACGACCTGACCGCCACATACGCGCGGGGTGCCGCCTCCCGGCTTCGAGAGTTTCGAAGGGCGATGCAGGATCAGGTACGCGCCGTCGTCCGGCCGCCGGAGATCAAGAACGATGAGACGCCGACGGTGTTGAAGGATCTGCTCCGCATGGATCCACCGCCGTCCGTACGTAGTCCGGGCTTCCCCACCATCAGGAGCGCGTCCGGTGAAGTCGGATCGGATGGCGCATGGAGGATCCGCGTCGAAGTACGACTCCCCGAACGAGAGGACCCCTGGGTGATGTCCCCGGTGCTGCGCTTCGCGACGAGGTCGGGGCCGCGCCCGCAGGCGGAATGGGCGGAGCTCACCGCCGAGACCAACTGCGAGGTCACCGAAGAACGGCATCTACGGTTCCCCGCCGGTTTCCGCGTCGCGTCCTTCACGGGGGTCAGCGCCGTCGCCAGCCATCCGGTCGCTGCGGATATGGCAGTGGCCGAGGTGGATCTGGTCCGGGTGAAGGAGAAGACCCGATGAGGCGGATAGTCCCCTACCCGGTCTTGGTCGGGGAGGTCGCACTTGAGGTCCGTGAGGCGCGATTGGACGACGTCTCCCTGCCGTACTCGATGATCTCCGGAGCGCAACGAGTGGTCGCCCTGCATGAGGTCGAACGCAGCGACTGGGAGACGGCACGGTTGTCCGTACGCTTGACCACACCCCGACATGAACTCGATGCGGGCCCATGGTCGGATGTCTCCTGCATAGCCATGCTCTCCGAACGGCGGACCAACGTCCGGACCTCAACGCCTCTTCGCGAGGAGGAGCCCGGGACCTGGGCGGGAGAGATCATCGTTCATCGGGATCTGCATGTGGCTCGGGCCGAGCTATCCGCTCAGGTGGTCGGCTCGGTAGACGGCGTCACAGGTCGGCTGATCGGCTCGACCCCAGACTCCTGGACTGTCGACCTGCAGGCGCGGAGCCCGGTCAGGCACAAGAGCATCACGACGGTCTGGGCGGACTTCGGAGACCAGGGCAACCCCCATCTGCATTCCTTCCGGACGGATCCCTGGACCGTCGAAGTGGTCGGTGACGAACCGGTGCTGTATCTCAACCTCGGGTTCGAAGGACTCGAGGCTCTGCTCCAGGGCACTCGTCTGACGGATCGGCCGGCGCGAGCCGCCATCGCGGCGCAGATCGCCACCGATGTGTGGACGGCGCTGTTCAACGCGGCGGCGTACGCGATCGAGGTGGACGGCGACCGTCCGGAGTGGCCTGGTGGCTGGCGGGAGACCACGCTCAGGCGGATGCTGCCGGACGTGTTCTCCGACCGTTCGCCGGACGATGCGATTCTGGAGATCGCGGCGCGTCGTCGGACCGGAGATGGTGGCGGGGAGCTCCAGCCACGTGTACTCCACGCGGCGGCCAAACAGGCACAGCTCTCCCGGAACCTCGGTGGCTTCATCCGTACGGTTCGCAAGACGGTGCAGGAGGACGAGTGAACGGCATTCCTGAGCGTCTCGCGCTGCTTCCGGACGAGGTCGCGGCTGGATACCTGACCACCGCCATGCTCCAAGAACGCGAACCGTTGCCAGAGGCGGCCATCGACCGGGCCTCCGAGCCGCTCCGAGACGAAAGGCGTTGGGGGGCCGAGCCCGTCCGCGAGTTGTTCGATGAGGCCATGAAGCGCTTCGAGGATTCCCGGACTCAAGCCGACGCGTGGCTGGCTCCGGTCCTGCATGCGACACTGCGTCTCTCTAGGCGTGAGGCGGCCGACAGTAGGCTGTGGAACTTCCTGGCTCTCCGGGTGGCTCCGGACTACGTTTTCTGGCGCCATCTAAGCAAGCCGACGGAGAAGCAGCCGATCCCGACGGTGAACCGGAATCGCTTTTCAGGGCCCTTCCACTCCCAGGCCTTCTCCCGGCTCTGGTGGGCAGCCGAGCTGTTCCGGGACGGGTACGACTATCAGCCTGCCGTTGTGGCCTGCCGGAACCAGGACATGTTGAACACCGCGCTGCGCCTGGAGATCATCCTCCACCGCCCCACCGCGCAGGCGATGCTTCGGATGCTGACCGACGGATCGGTCCGTACGGGCCGAGACGTCAACGCCCTCGCCCAGGCGGTGAACGCGGCCGCCACCACGTTGGCGTTCGAGGTCATCGCCCAGGACGCGCCGCCCGACACGTACGCCTACCGTGACTGGATGGAGCAGATCGAGGGAGCCCTCATACCGCTGGACTCCCTTGCCGACGGGCCGGATGACGGCCGCGCTCCACTCGGCGCGGTGAGCACCCTCGTCTCCCTGTTCGAGCGACTCTTCGCCGAGGCGCCGATACGTGGCAAGGACGGCGGTGCCGGCGAATGAAGCGGTGCTTAGGAAGGAGACCGCCTCCGGACCAACTCCGCGACACGAACGGCGGCCTCGGCCGGGTCCTCATGCTCCCATACACGGAGCACACGCCAGCCAGCCTCGGCGAGCAGGCGATCAGTCTCAAGGTCGCGTTCCCGGTTACGGACGACCTTCTCAGCCCAGTAATCGGCGTTCGTCTTCGACACGGTGTGGTGCTCGGGGCAGCCATGCCAGAAGCAGCCGTCGAGGAAGACCGCGATCTTTGCCCTGGTGAACACCAGGTCAGCGGTACGGCGGACCGAAGGAAGCGGGCGGACGGAAACTCTGTACCGCAGGCCGAGTGCGTGGGCGGCCCTTCGAAGAGCGAGTTCGGGCCTGGTGTCACGTCCTTTGTTGGACTGCATGCTCTTACGTACGCCGGCACTGGACGCTCGGGTCGGTCTCGCGGCTCCCACGTGTCCAACCGTAGAGAATCCGACGCGGTCGATGTGACGGGTCCCGGCCGATCGAAGATACGGCAAGGCCCATCGGCGGGATCAACGGCTGAGAGGTGGAAATGAGTAAGGGCGGGCTCACAAGCCTTGAGATCTGCGCCGGTGCGGGTGGCCAGGCGCTCGGCCTGGAGCGGGCGGGATTCGATCCCGTCATGCTGATCGACAATGACGCTCACACGTGCGCCACGCTCAGGGCCAACCGCCCCCACTGGAACGTGTGCCAGGAGGATCTGCGTCCCTTCACCGGAGCGGATCACTCGGAGGTCTTGGACGTCGATTTGCTGTCTGGAGGCGTTCCCTGCAGCCCGTACTCAGTTGCGGGAAGACAACACGGTGCCGACGACGAGCGAGACCTCCTCAAGGTCGCCATCTGGCTCGCCAGTGAAGTCAGTCCTCGCGCCATATTGATCGAGAACGTTGCGGCCCTCCTCACCGCTCCGAAGTTCTCGGCGTCCCGTACCTTCGTCCGCGAAGAACTGACGCACCTCGGTTACCGGCTCCACTGGAGGGTTCTCCACGCGGAGCAGTTCGGCGTGCCGCAGCGGCGACCGCACAGTGTGCTCGTGGCCCTTCGACCGGGTGCCTTCGAACGGTTCCGGTGGCCCGAGCCTGTAGGGGATCCACCGACGGTGGGGGAGGCACTGCACGACTCGATGGCGAGCAGAGGATGGAAAGGCACTGGCGCATGGGCTGCGGCGGCGAACACCATCGCACCGACCATCATCGGCGGTTCGAAGAGCCACGGTGGCGCCGACTTGGGGCCCTCCGGGGCCAAGAGGGCGTGGGAGAAGCTCGGCATCAACGGCACCAGCCTGGCCAACGAACCTCCGGCCGCGGACTTCGAGTTGCGGTACGGAGTCGGTAAGCACGGTCGGGAGGGACTTCCAAGACTGACCGTCGATCAGGTCGCCCTCCTTCAGGGCTTTCACGGCGACTGGGTGTTCAGCGGAGGCAAGACGGCGCGCTACCGGCAGGTGGCCCAGACCCTGCCGCCATCGGTCGCGGAGGCCGTCGGTCGACGGATCGCGGAAGCGCTCGGCTAGTGAGTTATCGCGTCGGTGGGGTTGTGCGAATCCATGCCTAACCCACCTCGGCGCCACTCCCCGTGGGCGGCGCCTCGACGTTCGTCGTCAGGCCTGATCGAAGACAGACGACAAGCTTCGCTGCAACGGACTCCGGAAGCCGCTGAAATTGACCAGGAGCCGCAGGTTAGGGGGACGGCACGCTGTAATGGGCGGCTCGCCAAAGATGAGTCGGTAGCTCACGGTACGCTTTGTGACTTCAGAGCAGTCTGTTGCCCATGGGATACCGAGTGCAGCAGCTCGCGGCAGCATGTGACCAGACGACACACCTGGAGATCGAGTGCAACCGGTCCAGATCGTTGACTTGTTCGCCGGTCCTGGCGGACTTGACGTGGCAGCCGAGAAACTCGACGTCAAGACGGTCGGTGTGGAATGGGACGACGGAGCCTGCGCAACACGTTCTGCCGCCGGACTGTCCACCGTTAAAGGTGATGTCCGCGAGCTTGGACCGTCCGACTTCTCCGAAGCGGATGTGCTGGCAGGGGGCCCACCATGTCAGACTTTCACGGTTGCCGGTAATGGGGCTGGCCGCAGGGCGCTCGATGAGGTACTGAGATTCGCCAAACGTATGGTCGCCCGAGAAGATCGCAAGGAGATCGCTCAGGATCTCTCCGAGATGGACGAGGAGCGGACGCGGCTGGTATTGGAGCCCCTACGCTGGGCTCTTGAAGCGATCGACAGCCGCTGCCCTTATCAGGCGATCATTCTTGAGCAGGTCCCGGCAGTGCTCCCGGTGTGGAAAGTCTACCGAGAAGCTCTCGAAAATGAAGGTTATTCAGTGGCTTGCGGTATTTTGCGCACCGAGCAATACGGCGTTCCGCAGACCCGTAGGAGGGCTGTTTTGATCGCACGTATGGGCGGTGGAAGAGTTATCCTTCCTCAACCCACACATCAGGCGTACCGAAAGGGCGTCGGTCGGGGTACCGGAGACGATGAACTTCTACCATGGCGGACCATGGCGGATGCGCTTGATAGATCGTATCCATTTATTGTGATGTCGAATTATGGTACTGGTGGAAATCCCAAAGCTCGCGGCTATCGCAACTGCCAGGAGCCGTCAGCAACCGTGACAGGGAAGATTTTCCGTAACCGCATCCTCGCTGAGGACGGTAACGAAATTGGTCGCTTCTCCTCTAAGGAAGCGGGCCTCCTTCAAACGTTTCCTGCCGACTATCCATGGACGGGACGTGATGTGGGTCAACAGATCGGAAATGCCGTACCGCCTCGTTTGGCCATGCACGTGATCTCTGCTGCATTCGGATGGGATCCTCCCACTGAGCAACGTTTGCAGAGTCTCGATACGTGGCGATCAGAAGAAATCTCGAAGTCAGAGAATCCTGGCGACACGACCGTCGGTGAAATCCAATGCGTCTAATCCTTGTTTGTCCTGGTTAATGCGGTGTCGAGGCGGCTGGATGGCGATGTCGCTGACGGCAGCCCCGAAGGGTGATATGGAGTTCGGCGTTCTCGCTCTGCCTTTGATGCACTTGGTGTAAATTACCGTGATCCATCCTTGAGGGTGGCAGTGAATGTCCGGCCGGCATGGCTGCCCGACCAGGTCAGCTCGCTTGCGAGCGCCCGGACCATGTAGAGGCCGCGGCCGCATTCGGACATGTCATCGACGTTCGGGATCGTCGGCTCCTTCGGGCCGCCCTGATCCGTTAAGGCGATCGTGGCGCTGTCCGGGCGGCGGCGCACTTCTACGATGAATCGGCCGTCAGGCCGGGCGGATGCCGTGTGACGGAGGGCGTTGGCCACGAACTCGCCGGTCACCAGTACAGCGTCGTCTAGGACCGGCATATCGGCGAGGAGGAAGGCGACGAATTCGCGGGCCGAGTGAGCGTGTTCGGCGATGCCTGGGAAGGCTCGTCGCCAGACCAGTTCGCAACCGACGGGGTAGACGTCCATGACGAAGCCTCCATGCTCGTGGTGAATGGAGCCGCGGCCCTGGGTGTCCCTCGCCCCACGCGAACCAGGGCCGCGGCTTGGCGGAGCGGTCCTGGGTGTCCACTTCGCCGGTGCGGCCACGCCGGTTCAAGCGCACAGCCGCACGGTCACGACCGGGAGCGCGTATGTTCCTGGCCGTCCCTCGAAACCGGCACATGCAGCGCTCCGTAGTCGTATGGTTACAGTCGCTCAGATCATGACTGAGCGCAAGTGCTTCGGAACAATATGTGAGGACGAGATGCCGTACACGCCGACGATCGGTGGCCGTCAGCTGGCTCGGGAGCTTCGTCACCTGCGGGAGCAGGCCAAGATGACTGGCGAGCAGGCGGCCCGGACCCTGGACTGGGAGCAGTCGAAGGTCAGCCGGATGGAGAACGCGAAGATGCGGATCACCTCCGGCGAGGTGATGGAGCTATGCGAGGCGTACGGCATTGCTGGCGAGAAGCGCGCTGAACTCATCAAGCTCGCCCGAGAGGCTCGAAAGAAGGGCTGGTGGCAGGAGTACGGCGACTACGTCAAAAAGGGGTTCATCGACTATCTGGCCTTCGAGGCCGAGGCGACCACCTACCGAGGCTACGAGGCCCAGCTCGTTCCCGGTCTATTCCAGACAGAGGACTATGCGCGCGCCATCTTCCGTACATGGTTCTCCGGTGAAGACGACATCGAGCGCGGCGTGGAAGCGCGTCTGGCCAGGCAAAGGCGCATCACAACGTCGACGCGGCCGCTACATGTTTGGGCCATCATCGAGGAGGCTGCGCTGCGGCGGATCGTCGGCGGTGCCGAGATCATGAACGACCAGCTCGGCCGGCTGATCGAGCTCGGTCGACTCGCGAACGTGAGCATCCAGGTCCTGCCCTACCGAGCGGGGGTACATGCCGCGATCGATGGCCCCTTCGTCCTCCTCGCATTCGATGGCTACCCGGAGGTCCTTTACATCGAGCACCTTATGGGCTGTGTGTATTTGGAGAAGCCAGGCGAGACGGCGCGGGGTAGCGTGGTGTTCGATCACCTCAGGACGTCGGCGTTGAACACCAGCGACTCTGCGGCGCTGATTGAAGAGGTGCGCAAGCAGATGGCCTGATCAGAGAGGACCTGCGGATGACGAGTCTGGATCTTGCCCGCAAGGCCTGGCGTAAGAGCCGTCGTAGTGGGCATGGCGGTAACTGTGTGGAGATCGCGGTGGCCTGGCGCAGGAGCACGCGAAGCGGGCAAGGCGGTAACTGCGTCGAGGCTGCAATATTGGCGCCGATGACGGCGGACGCTTTCTCGGGGCACCGTCACAAGTCGAGGCCGGAGAGCTCCGCGCCATAAGGGTGTTGATCATTCATCGACAACTGGCGGCTACCGATTCCTTGTATCAGGGCGGCTAACAGTATCGACTGCCCCTGACATCTTATGGAGGAGCGTCAACTACTCGAGCCTGCGGAGCACGATATACCAGTTCGGCTTGCCGGCGTTTTCGATTTGATCGAGCTTCCAGGTCTGGTCGCGCACCGGAAACGTATCGCCTAGGCCTAGGGTATAGTGCCGCGTCTCGTCGGTCGACACTGACAAATAGACCTCTTTCGTGCCGTCTGATAGAAGGGTGGCATTGAAGGCGCTGAAGCTGCCGAGATCGGTATTTACCTGAATGCCGTTGCGAAGCCCGATTTCGCCGTGTTTCATCGTTATCCCAGCGTGGTGTAACGTTGCCGCATGTTGGCCCTGAATTCTTTGGCCGTCATGGGTGTTGGGTGGTCTTTATTGTAAGGGTTGCGTAGGTGGATGCGCCCGTCTGCGGTCGCCTTGGTAACCTCATAGGCGTGTCCGCTGACGAGGTTATGCGGAAGACGTTTCTCGTTAGACCGCAGATCCCTGGTCCCGATGAGGATTGGCTTATTCTCTGAAAGTTGCGCGCGAAATTCATCGAGGATCTGCCGATCTGGACTGCGGCCTCGCGCGTCATATGAATCAGGGACGTCCCAGGTTCGCGCTGGAAATCCGGTCAGCTGAGTGAGTAGCTCGGCACGGTCGCTAGGATGGCTTCCCTTGTTCATGCGGACGTAACCGGTCGGCGGCTCTTCGTCTGGCTGGATGACTTTCCAACGTTCTTCCCATTTCTGTTTGCGTTCGTCACTCCAGATCTGGTCAATGCCGGCGACCGCCTTCTCGAGCACGGGAGCCCATGCTGCTCCAGTCTCATTAGAATCGGCAAAGGATGGTCGGTCAGGGTTGGCCTCGAAGACCGGAAATTCTGGTGTGACCGTCAGGGTGATGGTGTGCCCGGTCGGCTCGTAGCATAGGCTTGAAGACGAGAACTTCGCATCGTGGAGACGTACCTCATAATTGCCTTCACCGGTCTCCCGAACGCATTCTCTGATCGCCTCTGGGTGATGGGCAGCGACCGCTCCGAATGTAGCGATGATGCCGCAGTCGCCGAGCGCTCCCTGCTGAGCCTGCTCTCGCCTCGGTTTGCCGTCGAAGAGCGGTGTGCGGATACCATCCGGCCTATCAAGCGGTGTTCCGTAGCGATCTGGAATCATGAGCGGAAACTCGTGCGGGTCTTGAAACTCTGGCCGATCGACGATGCTGGCCAGCTCTCCAGATTGATCACTCGAGTCGAGCCTTTTGATCGACCGCTTTATGTTGTCGAGCAGACCTCGCTCTGCGATACCCTCGTCGGAATCGCCGATCAACGGTGCATCGTTGCGGCTTCCACTCGTCGTCTCCCGCTCATCGAGGCCATCCGCACCCGTTGCCGCGTCGAAGGATTGTTGTTCGTTCGGCAGTAGGACCCCATCGACCTCGTCGACGACTGCCCAGCTTCCGTCGACGTCCATGTTCTGGGCGGGGGAGTCTGATGGTTCACCCGGCTCGGAGACTTCGCCCTCCGGCCCGGCCGGTGCGTCGGATCTGTCTTTAGTAAGGGTGGCATCCTGCTCAGCGGTCGACTGCTCGGATAGCTGGGTCGTCTCTGGCTTGCTGCGTGGAGAATCATTTCTGCTGGCGGCGGCTGCCTCGCGGCGGCTGTCAGCGCGAGACGGGAAGCCCTCCGCACCGGGCCTGTCCGGAGGGAGTGTTCGGCGTGCAGCCGGAGGGTTCTCCTCGATTTTCTCGGTCTCTGCGTCAGAGCCCGTACTGACGCGGTCAATGGCCATCCGTGACCTCGCTGATCATCACGCCGCCACCCCCGGACGCCGACGCTACCGTGTTGACGGAGGGCTTGACCATGCCGGAAGACGGACAAGCGAGGGCACAACGGTGCTGCCTATGACAAGTGCCGGGGCCAGACTGCGAGCGAGTGGTCTTGGTCCGTGACGGCAACATCCGCGACGATGCACGTCGCGTTGTCTCGGTGCCGGCTCAGGGGTTCCAGGGCAAGCAGGGAGGCCACGGCTGTCTCTGGCGATCGCTCCTGGCTCAGTACCGTGTGTAGGGTCTCGGGGCTGAGCGGCATCCCCAGTCCATCGCTGCACACCATGTAACGGTCACCAGCGCGAACGTTCCGCAGAGAGACCGCTGGGTCGGGATCCATCTCGGTATACAGCGATCGACACGGCATAAAGGGGGCGTCGATCATTTCAAAGGGCATGCCCAAGACGCACCTGCGGTCGCCAACGGCGATCTGGAACATCACGCCGTCGCGCACCATGAAGGCAAGCGTGTTGCCGATATGGGCGAGGCCCAAGTGACCGTGGGCCAGCACCAGCGCGGTCATGCTGGCTTGCATAGCGTGCCCTTGCTCGGCGGCCAGGGCCTTCAGTCCGCGATGGGCCCGTTGGAAGATCGCCAGTGCGGCCTCGTCGGCGTTGCGACTGGTGCCGGCGGCGGCAAAGCAGCGGGCGGCGTCGACCGCGACCTTGCCACTGAGCTCTCCGCCTTCCCCTAGACCCTCGGCTACGGCCAGCACAGTGGGAGCGGCATAGACGGCATCTCGGTTGGTCGAGGCTTTGGAGCCGCTGACCGAGCCTGCGGCGAAAGAAAACCACACGTACGGTGTGACGCTGCGTCGCCATCACAGGATCGGACATCCTGCGTCTTTCCTGATCGTGCTGCTCGCTGATCGGCTTGTCGACCAGATCGTCGATGATCGACAGCCATGGTTCCCCCCTTCGCAGGCGGTAGGCATCGGGGATCGCTTCGACGCCCGTACATGGCTGGGGAGCTCCGCGACACGAGCGCTCGGGCGCGGCCGAGCGGCGTGGAGTGAGCATTGAGCAGCGTGATCGGATTCTTCGTACCTTCGCGCAGTCGGCCCGCCATCGACGATGACGTGATCGTTGTCGCCGAGTGCTTTCGCGTGGTCGAGCTCGTTGATCCCGGCCGGTCCTGACCGCTGAGGCTGGCCGGGAGCCGGATTGCGCAAAGTGCTGTGACTCGGGCGTATCGGATGGATACTCGCGTTCATGAGGTTCCGTGCGACGGTGCAACTCGACGGTAAGACGGCGACGGGGATCAACGTTCCGGATGAGGTCGTGGAAGGACTCGGGAGTGGTAAGCGGGCCCGGGTGAAGGTCACGATCAACGGCCACGAGTACTCGACGACGTTCGGAAGCATGCGCGGGGTGACCAAGATTCCGGTCAGTGCCGAGCATCGGAAGGCGGCCGGGCTCGCAGCCGGTGACGAGGTGGACGTCGAGGTCGAGCTCGACGACTCTCCGCAGGAACTCGCCGTACCGGCCGATCTCGCGGATGCGCTGAAGACCGAGGCGGAGGCGCAGCGGTGCTTCGACGGGCTGTCGCCCTCCCGCAGGAAGGCGTACGTGACTTGGATCGAGCAGGCGAAGAAGGCCGAGACGCGGGAGCGTCGCGTCGCTCAGGCGGTCGAAGAGCTGCGCGAAGGTCGCCCTCGGCGCTGAGCCGCCTCCCGTTTCCACACTCCGACCGCGGCGAGGGCCAAGCCCGACGTGCTCATCGATCCATAGGCCGGCGCACGCGGGGTTGCGGCAAATGGCGTGAACCGAGCAGGCGGCTCACTCGTCGGATCAACGTTCGTGATCTCGACGGAAGGTGCACGATGGACGCGGCGCGTGGGGCGGAGCTGGTGGCTCGCATGTTCGGCGAGGGGCACGGCCTGGCCTGCCGGCTCGACGGTGGCGTCGTCGAGCTCCCAGATGCCGGCCTGCGGTTCGCGGTGGAGACCCCGGATCTGTAGCCCAACGCGGGTGCCGATCGGAGTGAACCATCCCGCGTGGGGCGAGGTGTTCGCCTGGGACCAGGCCGTTGGCGTCGGCGGGGGTGACCGGTATCCGGTGGTCGCCGCCGCGTACGACTGGCTGCACAACGTCTTCCCGGTGTGTACGGTCCTGAAGCTCGCCGCCCGCCTTGGTCTTCAGCCCGTCGATGCCTTCGAGCGGTTCGGCGCGGAGCAGACCCTCAGCACCGCCCGGCTGCACACGTTCAAAATTTGAAAGACCTAGTGGAGGCCCGATGCCGTTGCTCGTGCGCCTGCGGCCCAACGGGCCGTACGTGCTGTTCACGCTGATCGCCGTCGCAGCGGTGGTGTTCGGGGTGACCCGGCCCGACCTGATGGGAGTGCTGATCGCAGTCAGTGGCGTCGTGTCGCTGGCGGCGTTCGGTGGTCCGATCATCGTCAGCACGGTGTGTCGGGTACCGGTGGTGGCGGTCGACGAGAGTGGGATCCGCTTCCCGCTGATGGGCGTGCGGTTGAGCTGGGGCGAGGTGGCCTCGGTCACGCGCAGTGTCGCCCTGCGCGGCAAGACGTCAACCCCGGTGTTGCTGATCGTTCCCGCCGAACCGGAGGACGTCGTCCGCCGCGCACTGCCGTGGCTGCGCCGGGAGGCACGCGGCAACATGGCTCGGTACGGCACCCCGATCGTCCTGTCTGATCTGTCCCTCGACCACTCGATCGACGACATCGTCACCGCCGTACGTCGTCGGCGGCCGGCAACGGCTTGAGCGCGTTGTAGCCGCGCCGGGCGCAGTAGGGGCGCGACTTGGGTCGGCGTCCTGACCGCCGAGACCGACCGGGTGTTTTGACGAGCTGACGTGGTGTTGGCGCGGACGGTACGGAGACTGGTGATCAGGAACTCCGCGCGACGATGCGGGGCGGTGAAGTTGGCAGTGCGGAGTATCGATCTCACCGATCAGGCGGATTACGGTTGGCAGTGAACGTCGCATGAGGGAGCAATGGACCCTAACCTCCTTCGGTGACTGGTCAGCTTCCTTGCATCCAGGCCCTCGGCTGCGCCCTGCATTTCCCGCCACCACACCACGGCATCGAGCACACCATCTATTGGCGGAACTGGCGAGATCGCCACCGCGCCCGCTGGCACCACCAACGAACTGCCTCCGCCAACCACCCCGGCACGCATACCCGCAGCTCACCTAATGAAATGCGCTGCCGCACTAGAGATCGGCTGAATCGCCCACCGGTATGCGGGCGTAGTCGGTCTCCTCCTCGTCGAGCCACTCGTCGAAGTACTCCAGACCGATCGTGCTGAGCTGGATGTCGTGGATCGGGAACGCCCGGGCCGGCCGGACGCCGCGGACGAAGGCGATAGCCTCGCCGATCTTCACCCAGGGGCCGGATGCCGGGACCAGTAGGGTGTCGACCTCGTCGGTGGGGACGAAGAGGGAGTCTCCCGGGTGGTAGAGGCCGTCCACGATGAACCCGAGGTTCGGGCAGCCGGGCAGTCCGTCGATGACCTCGGCGTGAACGCCGCCCACGGCTTTCACGGTGAAGCCGGCGGCGGTGAAGGTCTCGCCCGCGGCGACCGCGACCGCTCCCTCGCCGAGCTCGGCAGCCAGTGCCGCATGGGTGTGGATGGTCAGTGTTGGGTTGGCCGCCCGGGCGGCCTTGAGTGCCTCGACGTCGATGTGGTCGGGGTGCTCGTGGGAGACGAGCACGGCCGTGGCTTCGGACAGCGCCGCCTCCGCATCGGAGAAGGTACCCGGATCGATTACCAGCACCCGATCGCCGTCCTGGACGCGCACACAGGCGTGTCCGAAATTCGTCAATTTCACCGGATCACCATATCGGCCGACCCGAGAAGAATCGCTTTCCCGAGGAGAAAGCGGTCTTCCGGTCAGGCCGCCGCCGCGAACTTCCCGTCCCGGATCCGTGGCTTGCGCGGAGCGGGCTGGGCGAGCGGAATTTCAGACGGCCGAGGGCAGCCAGGGACGCCGGTTGGCGAGGCGAGTGAGCGCGTCGAGCAGACCGATGTCGTGCTTGGCTGGACGTGACTGGACTGTCGTGCTAATCAGGGTCGAGTGGGTCGTCGGCTGCGCTTCGCCTCTCGGTCAGCTCGCAGGAAGTGGTTCGTTCGGGTACAAGTCCCGCCATAGGCGGCTAAGAAACTTACCGTCGCTTCCGTCGCTGTATTGAGCTGCTGTGAACAGAGAATCCTCTGGGAGCTTGGAAGTGTCCTGAAGTGCGGTGCGCAGCTGCTCTTTGAAGTCGTTGATACCAGCGTCTCCTTCCGGATGTCGCGCGCGCTGGATCAGGTCTTCGTAAGCCTCATCGTAGGCTTCGGGGTGGCAGTGCGTTTCTACTGTGCCGAGGAGTATCGCGAACGGTGCATTCCTGTCTTCACGCCAGTATTTTCCCTTGAGTGCCATCGTTCCTCCTAGGGGCCCTTTGGCGGCTCGACGTACATCGTGTTCACTTCGTAGCTGCCTTGGGCGGAGTTGGGGCGGAAGAAGAACTCGACGGTCCCACCGGCGAACGACTCCATCTGTGTAGCCTGCGGTGGTGGAACATCGGGATCCCGGTCGTTTGCTCGCGCATATACAAATGCGTCTCGACACTCCATCGCCACCCGGCGATCTCCTGCTATTGGTGTAAGGGCGTAGCCGTCACAGTAGCGGTGTCCATCTGGGCCTAATAACTCGTCAATGGGTATCGAGACGGGCGGCGGATACACGTCTGAGGCGAATGGCATATCGAGAGTCTCGCGCACCTTCTGATGTTCCGTGCCACGCGCGAAGGCGGTTGCGAAAGCCCCCGGGTCCTGGATCGCGGTCGCAGAACTGGCGCACTTGTGGTCCTGGTTTCCAGGCTTACAGCCGTCGATGCCTGCCACGCGTTTGTCGGCATCGAGCTGTGCCGGGTCCTCCAGGGTGGTCACACGCTGAAACAGCTTGTCGTCGTCGGCAAAGCCTTCATGACGCTCCAGCGCATGGCCTCTGCCTTGATCCAGTGCGGCGATGACTCGCTGTACCGCCGGGTCGCTGTCTCTGGCCGACGAAAGCCAAGGCCGCTGCTCAGCATTCTGCTCGATGTACTCTTTCGCCTGTTCCGCCGAGAGTTCCCGCAGACCGGCCCGGGGAGGGGCAAAGCGTTCCAGCACTTCCCGCGGGGTCGGCTGGTCATCACCCAGCGGAGTATCGAGGCGCTCACCGAACGGGCGGATCGTTTCACCGCTGTGGGCCTCGGGCACGAGTGGTTCCTGCTGGCTGTCGCTTCCCTGCCGGCCGGCTGTCTTTTGATCGTCGGCAGCCTCGGTGCCTGACTGGGCGGAAGACTGCCGCCCGTCGTTGTCGACTTCAGCCGCACCGGCTCTGCTTTCTGCTCGCGACGGGAAGCCCTCGGCGCCTGGTCTGTCCGGCGGCAGGCGATGTGCGGCAGGAAGAGTCTCGTCGATCTTCTCTACATCGGTATCGGTGTCGTCGCTTAAGCGATCAGTGGCCATCTGCCACCTTGCGAGTCATTCGGTCGCCACCCCCGGGAATGTCGGCATCCCCCGTTTTGACAGAAAGACTGACCCTGACACACACAAGGGAACCAGTGTGCGGCGGAGCTGTCTACTACCACAGAGTGTTCGGAGACGAAGACGTGACCATCAGGCGGACCTGGCCGTGCGGATGTGCTTCCGGTGATCGAAAGTCTCCGAAGCTCGTACAGGCGGCCTCTTCTCATCTGGACATCGCGCCGTCATAGGGTCACGTCATGGATGAAGGGCGAGATGACGGCCGTATCGCCGGATTCCTTGACGAAGAACGACGGCTGACCGAGCGGCTCGATGGTCTGGCTCCTGCGGCTCGGGCTGCGCTGGCGGCGGCGGTCGCCGAGCGCCTGATGCCGCACTACTGGCGGTTTCACGAGCAGACCGGGCTGGGCGAGCCGCTGGTGCTCCAAAGCGCTCTGGACGGCGTGTGGGATCTGCTGGAGTGCGGGTCCGCCTTCGACATCGTCACCGTGGGCGTGGCCTGCATGGACCAGGCGTTCGTCGCCGCCGAGTTCGGTTTCGACCTCGCCGGCACGAGGACATGGGAGGCATGGCGGGTCGCGAACGGCGCCGCGACGCCCTTGGCGGAGAACGCCGTACACGCCGCTTGGGGTGTGACGGGCGCCTGTCACGTCGCTGTCCACGGTGGGATCAGAGAAACACTGCACTGCCTGCGCTACGGCCGGGGCGCTGCTCTGGCAGTGGCCCGCCAGGGGGAGCTCGATGCACAGCCGGTACAGGCCGCAGAGCGCGATCCGCTGGTCGAACAGGAAAAACACCGTCAACTGCTCGATCTGGAGCTGTTGGAACGCTCGACCCTTACCACCCAGGTCCTCGCCGACCTGCGAACACCTGCGTCACACCGCCCGTGACGGCCGGCATAGCGGGAGCCCCACCAGACCCCAACTGCCCCGCGGCATCGTCTGCGGCTCGATCACTACTCGCTGGACGTGTGGAGGGCGGAGGAGCGCGGGACTCTGGCCTGATCGGCCGTTTCCTCGGCGTCCTGCGTCGCGGCCCACGTGCCGAGCAAGCGGATCGCCTCTGCGGAGTGCGATCCGGGTTCCGCTGAATAGGCGTAGAGCCAGCGCTCCCCGTCCGGGAATTGCAGCGCCTCGACGTGCATGATGAGCTCGCCGACGACGGGGTGTTGGAATCGTTTAGGACCACGGCATCGGGCATCGACATCGTGCTCGGCCCACCAGCTGCGGAACTCGGGACTGGCGACGGACAGTTCGCCGATCAGTGTGTGCAGCTTCTTGTCGCGTGGGTAGCGGCCCGCAGCCTCCCGTAGGACCCCGACGCTCACGCGCGCGTTCATCTCCCAGTCAGTGAAGAGGTCGCGCGTCGACGGATCCAGGAACAGCCAGCGCGGGTGGCTGGCCGCCGCGGACGGCATCGGTTCGAGTCCCACCAGCAGCGCCCGTCCCATGCGGTTCATCGCGTGAACGTCTCCGCGCGAGTCGATGATGATCGCAGGGGTCTTGAGGCTGTCGAGCATCAGCTTCATGCCCGTGTCGAGGGGCGCGAGCTGCAGATCGTCGGGCTTGGGCGCGGCGACGGTCGACCGGACGAGGTTGTGGAGGTACTGCCTCTCGATCTCGACCAGCCGCAGCGCGCGGGCGATCGCGTCGAGCACCTGATCGGACGGCTGTAGGTGGCGGCGGCCCTGCTCAAGGCGGGCGTAATAGTCGAGACTCACGCCGGCCAGCATCGCGACTTCCTCGCGTCGCAGGCCCGGGACGCGGCGTTGGCCGTCGGTCTGGATACCCACGTCCTCAGGCTGCACGCGCGCCCGCCGGGTGCGCAGGAACTCTCGCAGCTCACCGTTCTTGGCCACGCTCCAACGGTAGTGGCCGGGTGCGCTGGCGTGGGTGGGTCTGCGCGTCCGAGGATGCTGCCACCACTGGTCGGTGCGGCGCACGGGGTCCCATAGTCGACGCATGACCACGATCACTCAGACCTCCCTGCTCGGCGGCAAGGTTGTGCGGCGCATCGGCTTCGGTGCGATGCAGCTCGCCGGCCCATGGGTGTTCGGCCCGCCGAAGGACCCGGACGCGGCTCGTGCCGTGCTGCGCCGCGCCGTCGAGCTCGGCGTCAATCACATCGACACCTCGCAGGCTTACGGTCCCGATGTCGTCAACGAACTCATCGCCGAGGTGCTGTACCCCTACCCGGACGGCCTCGTCATCGCCACGAAGGTCGGCGGCTCCCGCGATGAGGAAGGCGGATGGATCCGGGCCTCACGTCCGGAACAGTTGCGGGCGACCGTCGAGCAGGACCTTCGCTCCCTGCGGCTCGAGCGGATCGACCTCGTGAACATGCGCTTCGGGGTCGGGGGCGCTGAACCGGACACGGTTCCGCTCGCCGAGCAGCTCGGTGTCCTGACCGATCTGCGCGACGAGGGCAAGCTCGATCTCATCGGCATCTCGACCGTGTCCGCCGACGTCGTCAAGAGCGCCCTTGAGATCACCCCGATCGCCGAGGTGCAGAACGCGTACAGCATCGCGAATCGTACGGATGAGCCGGTCGTCGATCTCTGCCGCGAGAACGACATCGCCTACGTTCCCTACTATCCCCTCGGCTCCGCGTTCACTGGTGGCCCGCAGGCGCTCGCCGCCGATCCAGCGATCGCATCAGTGGCCGCCAAGCACGACGTCTCGGCGTCGCAGGTCGCGCTCGCCTGGCTGCTTGCCCACTACGACCGCATGCTGCTGATCCCCGGCACGAGCTCGGTCGCCCACCTCGAAGAGAACCTGGCCGTCGACGGCATCCAGTTGGACGACGACGACCTCGCCGCGCTCGACCGCGTCACCCACCTTGGTGCCCCGAGTTTTTGAGACGGAGCGGGTCGGAACGGACCGGATCGGATCGGCAGGTGCCAGGTGACGGACCCGGTGCCGCGAGATGACCCACTCCAGCCGACCGCCATGGGAATCCGCGGTAGTAGGCCGACTTCAAGTCGGCTTGAAGTCAAATGGGACGCATGGACCTGATCCCTATCGGTGAGGCCGCCGACCGGCTCGGCATGCGGACCTCGGCACTCCTTCACTACGAAGAACGCGACCTCGTACGGCCGGCCGCGCGGGTGCACGGAAAGCGGATGTACGGTCGGCGGGAGCTACGGCGCCTGGCGTTCATCCAGATCGCGCAGCGGCTCGGTATCGGCCTCGACGCGGCGGCCGCCCTGCTGGACGAGGGGAGTGAGCAGTGGCGGGAGACCGTCGGCGGGCAGATCGAGAAGCTGGAGGAGCTGATCGCCAGGGCTCAGGGCGCCAAAGACTTCCTCAGCCATGTGCTCATGTGCCCCGCTGAGCACCCCGCGCGCGAATGCCCGCATTTCGTCGAGGCGCTGGACCGGCTGCTCGACGGCGTCTCCTTCGAGGAGCTCGCGAGCGAGCACGTCGAGATGGGTCCCTCACGGTGATGGGCGGTTTCGGTCCGTGGCGGTCACGTCCGCGACGATGCAGGTCGCGTCGTCTCGGTGCCGGTTCAGGGGCGTCAAGGCCAGTAGGGAGGTCACGGGTCGCCTCTGGCGTTCGCTCCTGACTCAGCACGTTAGGTCGTGTCCAGTCATGACCGTGCCGGTGCCTCCGCCACGAGAGGGCGCGGAGGCACCGGCGAGAGAGGGGATCGGGTCAGGAGCTGGGCGTGAGGTTGGTGACCGTGGTCGGCGGGTTCGGGAAGTTGAAGTCCGCGCTGCAGCCCTGAGCCGGACCGGAGAAGTTGATGGTCGTGAGGGGGACTGTTGCCTGGATGAGCACGTCACTGTGGAAGCTCAGGGAGCGCCCACCGTTGGTGATGTTGATCGTCGCCTGACCGGTGCGCTCGACCGAGACCGCCTGCAGGCCGGTGAGGTACGCGTCGCCCAGCTGTGAGGCGGACTTGGCGGTCCCGTCGGGGTTGAGCTGGACGAGGATGTCCCAGTTGATGAAACCGGCTCCGTTGAAGTCCTGGCAGGTCAGTTTGGTCGTGGTGGGCGTCTGAGCGGTGTCGGCGTGGGCCGGCGTCATGCAGGCCGCGCCGACGGCCACGCCGAGGGTGGCGGCGATCAGTGCGGTGAGCACGGCGATGAGACGTCGCGTCCGTGCGGTGACGGTCGTCGTGCGGCTGAGGGATGCAGTGCGCATTGTGGCACCCGTCCGTTCTGTTTCGGAGCTGGAGACCTTTCCTGTCGCCCCGCCGCGGTCGGAGCCGACACCCCAGTCGTACGGCCGCCGATGTTGATCGGGTAGTCGGTTTTGTTTGTTCTGCTGATCTTTAGGTTGATTGATTCAGCGGCCGGACCATAGGAACGGTGCGTCGGCGCTTCCTGCCATCGGTGTTGCTCGCGCATCGCGGCGAACTTGCGGGCCGGCATGATGTCGCGGAACGTCGGGAGGCCCGCATGCCCATCGGCCGGATACGGCTCGTCAGCGCTCGATCAAGTCATCGGCCGCTTTCCCTGGGTGGGTGCTCATGCGCCGACAGCGTCCAGCAGGGCGTCCCGATTGGCCAGAATGAAGTCTCTCAACGCTCGGGGTCTCAGGTCGATGGCGGCCAACGATTCGTCGGGGAGCTCGATGAAGTCCGGGTCGTATCGTCCGCGCGAAGGGTCTTCGAATTCGGGGCCGTTACGCCGCGTAAGGTCCAGCTCGGTAAGCCGCGCGACGAAGATGTGCTGCACTCGCACGCCGCCATCTTTCGGTCGGCTGAGCAGGAACACCTGCTGACAAAGGCCGACGGTCGCTCCCAGCTCCTCGTGAAGTTCCCGTCGCAACGCCTCCTCCAGTGATCGATCACCCGGTTCGACTCGGCCGCCGGGGGTCGTCCAGTAGACCGGCCGGCCTGGGCGGGTGCGTTTGATCAGTACGAGGCGGTCGTTATCGTCGATCAGGATCGCGCGAGCGGAGTGCTTGACCTCGATTGCCGGTCACTTCCAGGAGACTGTGTAGTTGTTCGGTAGGGTCCCCATGGCTTCGTACCTTCGCCAACGAGCCGCGACCACCGTCGAGTCGGAGAAGATCAGTTCAGTTTCGGGCAAGGTACCGTTCGGCGCCAGTGATTTGTTGTTGGGCGGCGGGCATTTCTGGGGAATTTTGAAATCGGGTATGCTCTTCCAGGTCGTGGCTTCGGTGCCGCCAGGGAGTATGCCTCCCATTTCGTCGGTGACCAGGTTGACGCCGTCCGCCGACATTGTGCGCTTGCTCGTGTTCGTCAGCGAGAAATGAATGCAGTACGGCACCTTGGCTTGGAGCGGCCGGCTGACCTTTGGGGTGAAGCCTGTGCTGGGAAGCTTCTCGATGGCGCTGACCGTCAGTCCTATATGGTAAACGGGCCCGGTGGGATCGGTCTGCGCAAGGACGGAGGCCTGCGCTCCGATTTTGAGGGTCTTGCCGGAAGGGGTCTCATCGCTGCCGGACCGGGAATATGCGGTGACGGCGTAGACGGCCAAGCCGCATACCGTAAGGGCCGCCAGAATGACAATGGCGCGTCCCCAGGTCAACGGTGGATTGGCGAGCTGCGTTTCGGGGCCTGGCGACGGGGTGGCCGGCGTCGTTTTCGGGTTCGGCGGTGGTGGGGTCTGAGCCGTTTCCGGGCTTGGTGCCTGCGGAGTGTCCGGGCTTGGTGCCTGCGGAGTGTCCGCGGTGGCCCCGCGCAGCCGCGCGATGATCGCGGTCGCGTCGTGCGGCCGGTCGTCGGGCCGTTTGGCGAGCAGTTCGAGCACGAGCGCGTTGAGGTGGTCCGGGATGTCAGGACGCAGGGATTTGGGTGGAGCAGGGATCTGCTCTAGATGCTGGTAGAGGATCGCGGCCAGGCCGGGGCCGGTGTCCACCCACGGAGTACCGGTGAGCATTTCGTACAGGACACAGCCGAAGGCGTACAGGTCCGTCCGCTGGTCGACGGTACGGCCCTGGATCTGCTCGGGTGCCATGTACAGAGGCGTGCCAGAGGACCCGCCGGTGACGGTGATCTTTGTGGCGTCGGCGAGGCGGGCGATCCCGAAGTCGCAGACCTTCACCCGCCTGCTCTCCAGAAGAAACAGATTGGCGGGCTTGAGGTCTCGATGCACGATGCCTTGTTCGTGCGCGGCCGACATCGCGTCGAGGACCTGAACGGCCAGGTCCGTCACCTGTTCGATGGGCATCCCGCCAGAGTGTTCGCCCAGCGTTCGTTGCAGGTCCCGGCCCCGCATCAGCTCCATCACCAGGAAAAGCAGACGCTCGTCACCGAATTGATGCTCGTCGATGTCGAACACCGTGGTGATACCCGGATGATTCAACGTCGCGGCGATCTCGGCTTCCCGGCGAAACCTCGCCACGGCCGTCGGGTCCGCCGCCATCGCCAACGGCAAGATCTTGACCGCCACCGGGCGCCGCAGCCGTAGATCGACACCCCGCCATACTTCGCCCATACCGCCCCGGCCGAGCGGCTCCTCCAGCTGGTACCGGCCGGCCAGCTCCAAACCACCCCGCACCCATGCCTCCGCCCGGCCGTCAGGGATAGATCACGTAATCGACACATTCCACCAGACCCCGGTGACGGGGGTCCAGTTCGCTCCAGCGCCGACGCGGAGGCCATGGGCAGGTCGGGTGCGCCGACGATGAGGTGGACGTCCTCGGCGCTGATCCGCCGGTCGCGGTCACCCCCACTGGCCGGGCTGGTAGTCACCGCCGGGCTGCCGGGTGATGACGTTCATGCGGTTGTAGGCGTTGATGAGGGCGATCAGGGACACCAGGGCGGCGAGTTGGTCTTCGTCGTAGTGCTTGGCGGCGTTCGCCCAGGCCTCGTCGGTGACACCGCCGGCGGCGTCGGCGATGCGGGTGCCCTGCTCGGTGAGCTCCAGGGCGGCGCGCTCGGCGTCGGTGAAGACCGTGGCCTCTCGCCAAGCGGCGAGCAGGTTGAGGCGCGTCGAGGTCTCCCCGGCGTGCGCGGCGTCCTTGGTGTGCATGTCGAGGCAGCCGGCGCAGCCGTTGATCTGGCTGGCGCGGATCTTCACCAGTTCCTGCGTCGCGGCCGGCAGCGTCGAGTCCGTCACGACCTTGCCGGCGGAGTTGATGTACTTCGAGAACTTCGCCGCGGCCGGGTTGCCGTAGAAGTTGAGACGGGCGTCCATGGTGATCTCCTTGCCGTGTTGGCTGCTACACCTCACTGACCCGATCGCCCGGCACGATGTGACAGCCGGCCGAATGTGATCTGCGTCTCCCGGCCGTGCCCCGGCTGACCGACCCGCTGGCCAACAGTGATGCAAAGACTCTTTGCAAAGACCCTTTGCGAACGCTTATGATCGCTGCATGGCGGACCGCCCCCCAGCTCAGGAGATCACCGACGTCGCCGTGCTTCGGCTGCTCGCGCACCCCCTCAGACGCAAGATCGAAGAGTGCCTGCGTGACGGGCCGGTCAACTCCACGACCCTCGCGCGGGCGCTCGGTGAGAGCACCGGGGCGACCAGCTACCACCTCCGGCAACTCGCCAAGCACGGGCTCGTCGAGGAGGTTCCCGAGCTGTCGAAGGGACGGGAACGCTGGTGGCGCGCTGTGCCCGCTGATCGGCGGTTCCCGCCGTACAGCCGCCAGACCCCGGAGGTGCGCGAGGCGCTTTCGGAGATGGTGCGGCACAACTTCGCCGAACTCGTCGAGCTCTTCTCTCGCTTCTCGGCCGGCCGGGAGGCACTGGGCGATTGGGCGGACGCGTTCCTGTTCTCCCGCGCCACCCTCCGTCTCACGCTCGATGAAGCAAAGGAGTTCTTCGAGGAGTACATCGCGCTGATCTACCGCTACTCACGACCCAAGGAGGAGACACCTCCCGGCGCACGTCCGATGCATGTCCGGCTGCTCGGCATCCCCGACGCGGACACCTCAACACCCACGGCAGGCTCCGAGGAATGAGCCGGGCCGCCGAGCCTGCACGCTCGGCGACCCGGTGAACGGAGCCCGTGTCACCACGCCATAGGGCGTGTCTTCGCGTACACGAATCCCAGAGAAAGGAGAGCACGTCGTGCTGCTCTCATTCAAATCCCGCCGCGTCCGAGCGGTCGGATGGGCGGTCGGCCTGCTGGCGTCGCTTCCGGCCCTCGTGCCGTTGTCGGCGACGGCGCGCCCCGCCGCGTACGACTCCGCCGGCCCGAGTGCCACCACCGTGAACCGCAGCGATGTCTCCTTCCGCGGAGGCGACGGAGTGACCCTGCACGGCACGGTCGTCGCACCGAGCAGGAGCACCCGCCCTGTTCCGGGCGTCGTGCTGGTGGGCGGCTCCGGTCCGGCGCCCCGGCAGGAGTACACGCAGGAGGCCGAGGCGTTCGCCCGCGCCGGGATCGCCGCGCTCATCTACGACAAGCGGACCGTCGGCTACTCGAAGATGCACCGCGACTTCTCGCTCCTCGCCACCGACGCGCTCGCCGGCATGCGGACCCTCCGGGCCCGTCCCGGCGTCGACCCCGCGAAGGTCGGGTTGTGGGGGTTCAGTGAAGGCGGCTGGGTTCTGCCGCTGGCCGCGTCGCGGTCTTCGGACGTCGCGTTCCTGATCACGGTTGGTGGCCCCGGCTACACGCCGTTGCGCACACAGACCTGGAACCTCGCCGTCCACCTGCGGCATCAGAACGTCTCCGGATCACTTCTCGACACGATCAGCGGACCGGCGGCGCACCTCGTGGACGGCGCGGGCCTGTTCCCCTCGGCCGGGTACGACCCGGTGCCCCTGCTCGAACGCCTGCGGCAGCCGGTCCTCGCGTTGTGGGGTGAACATGACACCCAGGTGGTGCCGCGAGAAAGCGCGCAGATCTACGAACGCGCCCTCGCCCGCGCGGGAAACCAGCACGTCACCGTACGGTTCATCGCCGGTGCCGGCCACAACGGCCACCGTACGACCGACGGGTTCCACAATCTCGGCGGGCCGCTGCTGGGCGGCCATCCACTGGGCGCCCTCCCTCCCGCCTCTGCGGCCATGATGACGTCGTGGATCCACCAGGTCGCCGATGGCCACCCGCCGCTGTCCAGCACCGCCGCACCTCCACGGCAGGCCCTCACCAGCCGTGCCCCTTCGAACGGCGCCTGGTACGAGGCGAACGCTCTTGAGTGGGTCGCGATCGCGTGTCTTCTGGTGGCGTTCGCCGGATATCTGGTGACCGGGGTCATACGCCGGATCGCCGGGCGCACGGAAACAAGGGGACCGGCATGCCGCTCAGCACGCCTGCTCGCGGCGACCGGTCTGGTGACCGTCGCCGGAACACTGCTGTTCACGGTCTCGGTCTTCGCGACGAGCGGACAGCTCATCGGGCCGGTCCTCGTCGGTCGCCCGCTCCCGTGGCTGATTCTCCAACTCCTCGCCGTCATCGTGGCCGGCGCCACGGTCGCGACCGCCACGGTCGCCTGGCGGAATCGGCGCACACCGACGTCCGGCGGCCTGCGCATTCGTGTCGCCATGGTGACGGTCGCGGGAGCGATCTTCATCCCATGGGCGGCCTACTGGGGTCTCCTCGCCTGGTGATCGGTGAACCTCGGTCACCTCGTCGGCCGCCGTGACCTCAAGCCTCATGGCAACGAGGCGGCGCTCAGGCCAGGCGCAGGTCGATCCAGTAGACGTCGTCGCCGGGCAACTGGTACCGGTCGAACTCGACGAAGCCGTGCTTCTCCGCGAAGCGCAGGCCGTCGACGTTCGCGGCCCAGATGACCGTTTCGATCACCTCGGCGTCGAGCTCTCGTGCCTGGGCCAGCCCTCGCTCGTACAGTGCCTCCCCGAACCCCTGGCGCCGGTGTTCGGGGAGGACCCGGGCGATCACCGTGGCCGTGGATCCGTTGTCGCTCGTCGGCGGGCGTACCGTCGTGCAGCCGACGAGGACGTCGTCGGCGTACGCGACGTCCAGCAGGTTGCGGCCGGAGCGTTCACGGACCTCGTCGAGCGACAGCGTGGCAGTTGGGATGATCAGGTTGTGGACGTACCGCCAGTCTTTGAGGCCGGCCTCGCCGTCCACTCGCTCGATGCGAAGATTGGGCACGGGCATAGAGAAGCGCACTGCGCCGTACGGCGTCAAAGCGGATTTCGGTCAGGTACGACCGGCGGTCAGGGCAGGAGCTTCACGCGGACCGGATCGCCGTGGTGGGGAACCTGCCCGGACGGGACGAAGCCGTCGTTGTCCTGCCAGACGTACGTGATGGTGACGGGTGGCAAGGATGCGCAGCACTCCGGGTCCTGCGCCGCGTAGTGCGTGTACGTCACCGTGAAATGGCCGGTACCGGTGGTGACGCCGCGGATGGAGTCGGTCTCCGTCACGGCGTCCCAGCCGAGGAACTTCGTGCCGTGCCAGAAGAAGACGAGTTGGCCCTTGCCGTCCGCGGTCGGGGTGCGCTGGCCGGCGGCGGTTGCTTTTCTTCGTCCATTCCGCCGTACGGGCGGTGGTCAGACGTGCGGGGTGAACTTCGAGAGCTGGTAGATGTCCAGCTCCCGCTCGATGCCGGCGACGCGGTCGACGATGCCGGTGAAGCCCGCGGCGCCGAACCGCCGGTGTTCCTCGTCCTCGAAACGCTCGCCCATCTCGGCGAACTCGCGCGCCGGCATGATGTCGCGGAACGTCGGGAAAACGACGGTGTCCTCGCGGGCCTCGTGCGGCGCGTACATCCGGTCGAAGGACCTCATGGCGTGGACGACTCGTTTGCGGGTGTGCTCGTCGGCCAGGCCCTTGGCGGTGGCGCCGTCCAGGATGCGTCGGGTGAGGATCCGGCCTTTGTCGTGCTGTGTCTTCAGCACGTCGACGGTGTCGACCAGCTTTCCGGCCTTGCGCAGACGCGGGAAGATGTAATTCTCCTCGAGCTTCTCGTGGTACTGCTCGATGAATGTACGGATGATGTCGGCGGACTCGCGGAGCGCCTCCGGCGGAAGATCCTTGCCGTGCCGCAGCCGCCGCTCCGCCTCCTCATAGATCAGCAGAATCCGCTTCAAGACGCCGTGCTCCCGCATGAGGTCCTCGGTCGGCGGAACCTCCTCGGCGGGTGCCACGGTGACGTCTCCAGCCGCCGTACGGCCGCCGGCCGAGGCGGTGAGCAGGACGCCACCGGCCGTCGCCGCTGACAGGCGTAGCAGGCGACGCCGCTCAACGGCCGGGTCGACACCGGTCATCAGGACCCCTCATCCCCTGGTTGTCGCGGACCCGGTGCTCGAGGACGTACCCGCTGGAAGTCCCCAGATAGTGACGAGTCGACCAAAGCCCCGCAAGGTTCCCGTCAATGGGCAGGTCGTACGGCGGGGGCGCTCCTGCGTTTCCGGGCCCCAGGTGGCCATAGTCGCGGACGAGAAGGGGCTACTCGATGACCGTATGAAAATGCATCCTATAAGTCTGGAAGCGGATAGAACGGAGACCGCCATGCCTCGCGCTGACGCAACGCGGCAACGTCGTCCACCTGCTGACATGAGCGTGGACAGGCTTCGACTGTTGGGCTCGCTGGCCGGTATCGCCGGTCCCGTTCTGCTGGTGATCTATTTCGCGGCTCCCGCGGTGACGGGCTGGCCTTATGCCGGAGCCTCGCCCGACAAGCTGCTCAGGTATGCGAGCAGCCATTCGTTGTTGTTCTACGCCGGTGGCTGGTTGCAGGCCACGGGCGCCTTGCTGAGCATTGTGTTCTTTCTGGCTCTGCTGAAGCTGAGCGAGACGGCGGCGCGGATGTCGGGGATCGCGACCATCGTCGGTTGTGCGCTACTGCTCTCGGTTGTCGTCATCGAGGCCGCCCTGCTGGAGGCGGTGCCGATGGCCGCCTCTGCCGGGGACAGGGCCACGGTCGCGACCACGTTCGCCCTCAGCAATGGGGTGTTCGCTCGGATCTTCCCGCTGGCACCGGCCCCGCTCCTGTTCGCGGGCATCGGCTTCGCTCTCGAACCGGCCGTGCTCAGGCCTGGCTTCGCGCGATCGGCACGGGTCGTCGCCGTGCTCTTCGTGATCGCTGGTATCGCGGCCGTCTTCGGCACTCCCGGCCTCATCTTCGCCATCGTTATGTCCGTCGTACAGGCCATCTGGATCCTGACCGCGGCAGTGGCTCTCAACCTGTCGTGGCGACGTGTGCGGCAGGGCACCTCAACGCCGTGAGGGCCAAGGTCGAGCAGCGCGACTTCGTCGTTGCCCTGGCTCAGACCAGGCCGTGCTGGTAGGCGGCGACGACGGCCTGGACCCGGTCGCGCAGGCCGAGCTTGGTCAGCAGCCGGGACACGTGGGTCTTCACCGTCGCCTCACTGACAACGAGCACGGTGGCGATCTCCGCGTTGCTCATGCCCTGGGCGAGTAGCCGCAGGACTTGGGTCTCGCGTTCGCTCAGTGCTTCGAAGCGGGGCGGGGTGACAGAGGTCGTGAGGGCCGGTAGCGCCCGCTGGATGAGTGTGCGGGTGATCGCCGGGTCGAGCAGGGCCTCGCCGGATGCGATCACGCGTACCGCGTGTACGAGCTGTTCGGGCGTGGCGTCCTTGAGCAGGAAGCCGCTCGCTCCCGCATGAAGCGCCTGGGCGACGTGTTCCTGGCTGCCGAAGGTGGTGAGGATGAGGACCTTGCAGTTGCGGAGCTGCCGGGTCGCGGTGATGCCGTCCATACCGGGCATCTGGATGTCCATCATGATCACGTCTGGTCCGAGCGTACGCGCGCGTTCCACCGCGGCGGCACCGGTACCGGCCTCACCTACGACCTCGATGTCGGGCTGCGCGGAGAGGATCATGGCGAACCCCTGCCGCATCAGCGGCTGATCGTCGGCGATCAGTACCCGGATCTTGTTCATGGGGGCTCTCGGAGTCGGAGGGTGGCGCGAAGAGCGTATCCGCCGCCGGGCACCGGGCCCGAGAACACCTCGCCGCCGAACAGAGCGACACGGCGGCGGACGCCGTCCAGCCCGTGCCCGCCCGAACTCAGCCTGGCGGGAGCGGTGGTCGGCGCTGCGTTCGTCACCCGCAGATCAAGCAGTTCGGCAGTGCCCCTGATGTCGACGCGGGTGGCGACCTGCCCGGCATGCTTGATCACATTGGTCAGGGCTTCCTGAACGATCCTGTAGGCGGTGATTCCGGCCGTACGCCCCGGCTGCGTGACCACGTCGATGTGCACGTCGACCGGGAGCCCGCCCGCGCGAAGCCGGTCACACAGTCCCGGCAAATCGGCCAGGCCGGGCGGCGGCCCGAATCCGCTGTCGTCGTCGCCGGTGGGCTGGAGCACGTCCACCAGCCGCCGCATTTCCGTCATCGCTTCCCGCCCGCCATCGATCATCGCGGTGAGAATCGGCGAGGCAGGGTGGTCGTCGGGCAGAGTGGTCCGGACGGCACCGGCCTGCACAACCAGCAGGCTCACGTGGTGTCCTATCGCGTCGTGCAGTTCTCTGGCTATCCACACGCGTTCGGCCAGCACGGCCTGGGCGGCCAGGAGCCGCTGTTCGGACTCGGCGCGCGCCAGCAGTCGGCGATGTTCCCCTGCGTATAGGCCGATCGTCGCCGCGATCGCGAAGATCCCCGCTGCCGCGGTGAACCCCGCCAGGCCCTGCCCGGCCAGCGCTGCGGCACCGTATGCGGTGACCACCGCGCCTGCCGCGACGGCGGTGACGCGCCAACTGGAGATGGTCGCCAGCGTGTAGAGAGCGATGGCCGGCAGCAGCGGCCCGATGACGGTTCGGTCCGCGGTCGCCGCGGCGACCACGCCGCAGGCTGTCGTCACGGCGAGGACGGTGAGCGGATGACGGCGGCGAAGTGTCAACGCCGCGATGCTGAGCAGTTCGGCGGTCGCGGAGCCCCACGCCCGCACCGGGTCGCCGCCACTACGCACCCCCACTACCGCGCCGATGACGGTGAGCACGGTGAACGTGCCGGTGACCGCGAGGTCACCGGCACGTCGCCACCAGGAGGGTGCCATCGCTCAGGCGTCTCTGCGGGTGGTACGCCATGCCCCGGCCAGCGATGCGACGATCACCCAGGCCAGGAGGACGGCCACAGCCGTCACGACCGACATCGGCACCACGTGAGTACCGCCGACCGAGGCCGGGATGAGCCGCTCGCCTGCGGCGTTCGGCAGCAGCTCCCGCAGCGTCCCGAAGCTGGTGGCATGTTCCAGGACCCGGGCCAGGGCCAGGTTCCAGCAGAGCAGCAGTCCGATCGCGAGGCTGCGAGAGGACAGTAGTGAGGAGAGCCCGACCGCCAGGATGGCGGTGACCCCGAGGGAGACCGCGACCGCCAGCCCACACCGGGCAAGCACGCCTGCTGAAGGCGCCGCGCCCGGACCGGCGAGCATGACGGCACCGGCTGCCATAGCGGCAATCGCCAGGAGAGCGAACGCCCAGGTCACGATCAGGGCCGCCGGTATACGGACGGCGAACAGTGCTAGCCGCGACCGGCCAGTGGACACCAGGTCACGGAACACTCCGGCGGCGGCGTCACCACCACCGGCGGCGGTCCCGATGATCACGGCCGTGACGCCTCCCAGATACATCACCAACATCATCGCGTTCGCCAGCCCGCGCGTTCCACCGGCCGGCCCGTAACGAGTGGCCTCGAGCGCATGCCGGGCCCCCTCCAGCCCGTAATACAGAAACTGTGCGCCGACGAACAGGATCACCGACCAGGCCATCAACGCTCGTCGTCGAGATAGCTTGAGCAGGTCCGCTTGGATCATTTTGATGCCGGTCATTTCGCCGCCTCCAGCTGTGCGGTGATCTCCAGAAATCGCTCTTCGAGAGTGGCGCGGACGGGTTCCAGCCTTTCGACGCCGATGCCGGCCTCGACCAGCCAGCGGTTCACCGCGGCGGGCGTGATCCCGGCGGCGGGGGTAACCCGGAGCACTCCGGACTCCTCGAGCACAAGCTGGGTCACGGCCTGCCGCTGCTGCAGCACCGCCGTCGCCCGTGACGGGTCGTCGCAGCCCACCAGAACCTGCCGACCGGTGTGGGCGATCTCCGACACCGCGCCGCCCGCGACCAGGCGGCCGCCGTCGATGATGGCGACCATGTCGCAGGTCTTCTCCACCTCATCCAGCAAGTGAGAGCTGACCACCACCGTGCGGCCATCCTCGACCAGTGACCCGATCAAGCGCCGCATCTCCAGGATGCCGGCCGGATCCAGCCCGTTCATCGGCTCATCCAGGATCAGCAGCTGCGGGTCGCTGAGCAGGCACCGTGCGATGCCCAGCCGCTGCCGCATGCCCAGCGAGTAGCCACTGACCCGGTCGTCGGCCCGGTCGGCGAGCCGGACCCGCTCCAACATCGCCGCCACCCGGCCGGGCGCGGCCGGGCCGCGTACCGCGGCGGCGACCTGCAGGTTCTCCCGGCCGGTCAGGTGCAGGTGGAACCGGGGTTCCTCGACGATCGCACCCACCTGGGCCAGGGCATCGCGCCGCTGGGCGGGCATCGGCAGGTCCAGCAGCCGTACCGTGCCGGACGTCGCCCGGGTCAGCCCGAGCACAGTCCGGATCAGCGTGGTCTTACCTGCTCCGTTCGGACCCAGCAGCCCGAACGCGCATCCGCCCGGCACCCGCAGATCCAGCCCGGCCACCGCGATCCGGTCACCGAATCGTTTGGTCAGCCCCGCGGTCTCCAGGACCGCGCCTTCCTGTGTGGTGTTCATACAGAGCAAGCTAATTTTGGAACGCGCGGCGCCCATCGGGCACCAGAGCGAACCTGGATGTCATCTTGAGACGCAGTCCGCGGCTTAGTCCATCTTTTGGATGACGCGGTTCAGCCGGCCCGCCGTGCCGGAATGAGGCTCGCGACAGATAGCTCAGGGTCAGGACGAGGCCGACCAGCGCCAGCACCGAGACGATGGCGGACGCTTCGCCGTACGTCTGGACATCTTTGTCATTTCATCGGCGTCATCGATTTCGAATTCATCACTGAGGGCGGGCATGTGCCAGGCACCTGTGGTGAGGGGGCGGATGGCTGTCCCCTTCTGGACACACGATGTCAGGCTAGGTACCTTGTGTCGCATGGAACCGGGTGACGCATCGAACCTTCTCACGCAGATGCGGAGGGGAGCGCTGCCGTACTGCGTGCTGGCGCTGCTGCGTCACGAGCAGCGGTACGGCGTCGAGATCGTGCGGATGCTCAGCGAGGTCGACGGCATGGTCATCAGCGAGGGGACGATCTACCCGCTGCTGTCCCGGCTGCGGCGCCAAGGGCTGGTCGAGACGGTGTGGCAGGAGTCCACCACCGGCCCGCCGCGGCGCTACTACCGACTCACGCCCGCGGGGCACCAGGCGCTGGAGGCCTTCACCGCGGAGTGGGAGCGGTTCAGCGGCGCGGTCGAGCACTTCATCGGGAAAGGGACGTGAGGGCGATGACGGTGACCGATGAGCTGATCGGGGAGTACCTCGGCCGCCTCGAGGCGGCGGCGCGGGGGCTGCCGCCGGATCGCGGGGCGGAGTTGGTCGCGGAGATCCGGGAGCATATCGACACCGTGCTGGCGCAGAGTCCCGACCGGACCGAAGCCACCGTACGGACGATTCTCGACCGTCTGGGTACGCCGGAGGAGATCGTTCAGGAGGCCGGCGTCGGCCTGCCGGAGACGTCGCTGGTACGCGCGGCGACGGCAGGGCAGGCGTCTCCCCGAACGCGCGCGGGTGCCTTCGAGATCGCGGTGGTCATCCTCCTGCTGATCGGCGGCATCGTCCTGCCCCTGCTCGGCTGGCTCATCGGGGCGGTGCTGCTCTGGGCGTCCGCGCGCTGGACGCTCCGCGACAAGCTGATCGGCACGCTGGTGTTCCCCGGCGGGCTGGTCATCCCGGCCTACTACTTCCTCTTCTGGAGCGGGAGCACCACCTGCGACGGGACGGGCCACTGCGAGTCGTCCGGCACCTCGGCCGGCACCGCCTCGACGGTCTTGCTGGTCACTCTCGTCGGCTCCCTCGCATCGGCGGCGTACCTAATGCATCGGGCGCGGCGCTCCGGAGACTGAACCCTCGCGGCACCCGGCCCGGGCGAATCGGTGCTCGGGCCACCTCGCACGGTCTCAGGCGAGAACGTCGGTGGCACGGTGGTCGTCGCCGGCGCCGTCGATGAGCAGGATGGCGCTGCGGGAGTGGTCCGCGCGCAGCGGGATGATCTCGCGATAGGCGGGGGAGTCGTACCAGGCGCGCGCCTTGTCCAGGTCGGGGAACTCGATGACGCCTCGCACACCGAGCCTGATGGCACCACCGCGCGAGAACGCGCACCCTTTGGCGCTCCGCCGCGGTGCGGGTCGACTTTTAGCTTTTGTGATCTTGGTCCGCGAACCGGTCTCCTGCCCCGGATGTCTCACCTCATGGACCGCGCCACAGGGGCGCGCCGTCTGAAAAGAAGGGGAGCTCGTGAACCTCGACCTCCGTCGCCGGGTACCGGCGCTGCTCGCCGCCACCGCGCTCGTGGGCGGCATGGCCGCCGCCACGGCCGCCGCCACGGCCGGGAGTGCGTTCGCCGACACGACCTCGCGGACCTCGGTGAAGTGCGTCAAGGCGGCCGGCAAATACAAGCCCGTGCTGATCAAGAAGTTCACGATCTGGGGACACCAGGAGAACACCGGCAAGCACGTCAAGGTCGGCGGTCACCTCAACGTCTACCGTTCGGACGCCTGCAAGACCGTGTGGGCCACGGTGGTGAAGAAGAAGACGTACACCAAGAAGGCGTACGAGACCGGGACCGGCATCGAGTGGACGGACCCGAAGACGCACAAGCCGAAGATCGCCTACAACCACAAGACGACGACGAAGCCGCTGTCGACCCCGGTCGTGCGCCTCGCCGACAAGACGAAGTTCGACGTCGACGGCGGGTTCGCGGCTGACCTCCAGTACGAGGGCGGCGGCAAGCTCGTGGTCCGCTTCAAGTAAGCCTCCGGCCCGGGCGGGTCACCGTCGGCGGCGCGGCCGACGGTGACCCCTGGGCCGAAGGGACGAGGTCAGCCGCAGGCCGACTGGAGCTCCTTGCCGGCGCTGATCAGGTCCGAGGTGTCGGGCATCTGCGGGTTGCCGCCGGCCGTCGACTTCACCTGGCTCCCGAGCTTCTCCATCGCGGACGCCGCGTGGTTCGCCGCCTTCTCGACATCGCCGTCCCCGGAGTCCTTGCCCTCCTGGCGCATGGTCGCGGCGCTGGTGGCGTACGTCTGCGCCAGCGCGGTCGGGTTGTTGATCTGGGTCATGCCCGTGCGGTTGGTCTGCTGGATGGTGTTCTGCAGTTTCTCGCACGCGGCCTTCTTGTCCGCGCTGCCGCAGGCGGTGGCCGACAGCGCGAGCGCGGTCGTCAGGGTGAGCGCTCCGGCGAGGCGAAGGGGGGTCTGCATCACTGATAGGTCCTTCGTAGTCGTTCGTTGTGCCGCCTGGGCGAGGTCCCAGACCCCTATTCGATACGCATGTGGCCGATGTGGTTCCAGTGAGTCACGGTCGCCTTGTTGTATCGGCCTGCGTTGCCGTCACCGGAGGTGATCGACAGGATTCCCTGAGGGACGTGCGAGAATCCCGGGACGGTTCCCGATCTCTCTGCTCGATCGAGCGTGATCGTCGGAACGTCCCCCCGGGGAGGCGACCCGCAAGTGGCCTCCCCGGTTCGTTCACCAGGAGGATCGATGTCCGCGCCGTACCCCCCACAGCCCTCGCCGCAAGGCGGATCGCCCAACTGGCAGCAGCCCAACCCGACGCCGCCCTCCGGACCGGCGGGCCCCGGCGGGCCGTACGGCATGCAGCCTCCCCCCGGTGGACCCGGCATGCCTCCTCCCGGTATGCCCGGGCCCGGCATGCCTCCCGGCGCGTACGGTGGTCCGCCCGGACCGTACGGTCCCCCGCCGGGGCTCGCGCCTGGCCAGCGCCGGAAGCGCCTGCTGATCGTCCTGCCGATCGCGCTGGTCGCTCTGGTGGGCATCATCGTCCTCAACCGGATGGGGTCTGGTTCCGACGAGGCGGCCGTCGGTGACTGCGTCAAGAAGACGTCGGACGAGACCACCTCGAGCGGCAAGCACATCACGGGCGACAACATCAAGACGGTCGCCTGCACGGACGCGTCGGCCACCTACAAGGTCGTCGGCAGGGTGGAGCACGTTTCCCGGATCAGCGTCGGCATCCAGGAGATGAACGGCAAGGGCGTCTGCAGCCCGTACCCCTCGGCGACCGTCCGCTACTGGCGCGGCAAAACAGGCGGGGACGGTTACGTGCTCTGCCTCGCCCCGAACCAGCACTGAGCGGCCCGGGGGTCAATGCTCGGCGCGGAAGGAGCGGGCCGAGGCGACGCGGTGGGATTGGGTGACCTGTGCTCCGGGCACCGTTTCGGTGTCCATGCCTGCACGCTCGGACGGGATATTTCGCCCACGGTCGAATCGATCGCCCGGTCGTACGGCTGGGCGATCGCTGGTTCCAGCGGAAAGTTACGGTAACGCGTCTCCAATGGCGTTGGTGAGGCACAATCTGACTACTGTCCGCGAGAAGGGAGTCACGCATGGAAGCCGAACCTCCGAGTAGTCCGTCCTCCAGCGGTCCTCACGCGTGCGTCGTCCGGCCCGACCTCGAGCTTCTGGAAGACGTACTGGACCAGTTGGAGATCAGCTCGTTCCGGGACTCCCGTGGCCGCCTGGGCACGCGGTGGCCGTGCTTCAGCCTCTTCTTCACCATCCATGACGAGGACGAGGTCTTCTCCGCGCGCACGATCTATGACCACTTCTTCAGCGTCGAGGACAAGCCGGCGCTCTGCGGGGTCCTCGATGAGTGGAACCGCGACACCACCGGCCTTAAGGTCTACACCGCCACCGACGACGACGGCAGCGTGATCATCGTCAGTGAGGCGATGATGCGCGTCGACGGCGGGGTGACCCGTGAGCAGTTCGCCGCGAGTACGACCGTCTGGCTCGGGAACGCCGGGTCCTTCCACCTGTGGCTCACCCAGCGGCTCTCCCTCTCCGGCCTCGCCGGCGAGCCGCTCTGAGGTCACCTGCCCGTCGGCCGGCCGTCACGGACGGGCCTCCCAGACCATGATCAACAACGCATATTGTTGATCATCCGGATCGAGGTGATCCGGGCTGTGCGACGTATGGCTGGGAGAGACATGAACGGGATGAAGAGGCTCGCCGTGCTGGCGCTCGGGGGCGGCATCGCGCTGACGGCGTCGGTGGGAACGGCGGCGGCCGGGACACAGCCGTACACCCCGGAGCGGATCTGCGGGTCCGGTTTCCAGGTGGTCGAGTCGCAGCCGCTGGGCAAGGCCGGCGAGGCGCGCGTCTACTGGCTCAACAACGGTCCGAGCAACTGCGTGGTGACCCTCAAGGGGGACTCGTACGTCGGGAACTCCGTCAAGATCTCGGCCTCTCTGACGACCGGTGCGACCGTCAAGGTCGACGGTCCCGCCGCGTACAAGTACTACGCCGGTGCGGTTAAGGCGGATAATCCGACGGGCGAATGCGTCGTCTACGGCGGCACGTACGGCTCCTACAAGTTCACCTCCCAGCCGGCCTGCGGCTGACCCCACAGCCACGACTCGAGGGTCGACCACGGCTGTGGTCGGCCCTTTTTCATGGCCGGCGGGGACGCCGGCTCACGGCTTGCGGGCCCGCAGGGAGTACATCAGCGGGATCCTGGGCCGGCCCGCCGGCACCCGGAACATCCCATCCGGCCCTCGCTCCAGCGTCTCGAACCGCTCGAACAGCGTGGCGTCGTGCTCGCGCAGGAACTCCACGCGCAGGCCCGCCTCGGCGATCGCCGTGACGACCGTGCCGAGGCCGTGCTCGAACTGCACCGACGTGTTGTGCCGGGTCGGGCTCGACCGGTCGGCGTACGACCCCGGCTCGGTCCACACGTGGGGTCCGGCGTCGAAATAGTCCGCCGTGACCGTCCGCCCGTCCGCCTCGTCGAGCGTGTTGGCGAAGGGATGGAACTCGGCGAGGTAGAGAAAACCGCCGGGCCGGAGCAGTGCGGTGACGACCTGCGCCCACCGCCGGACGTCGGGTAGCCAGACGAGCGAGCCCAGTCCGGTGTAGACGATTTCGTAGGTCCGCCCGCCGAGCGCCTCCACCGCGTCGTGGACATCCGCGGTGACGAATCGGGCGTCGAGGCCGAGTTCGGCGGCGAGCGCCCGAGCCTGATCGACGGCGGGTGCCGAGAAATCCAGCCCCGTCACGCGTGCCCCGCGACGCGCCCAGGAGAGCGTGTCGAGGCCGAAGTGACACTGCAGGTGAACGAGATGGCGGCCGGTGACGTCGCCCACCTCGTTGTATTCGAAGGCGCGGATGGTGTCCCGCCCGCTCCGGAAGCCCTCGATGTCGTAGAAGGGCCCGGCCACGTGGAGCGGCACGCGCTCGTCCCAGCGCGCTCGGTTCAGCCGGCGCCAGTCCGGTTCGGTCACCGGGCGACGGTACCGCCGTCTCCGGAGGGGATCACCCGGATTTCGCGGTGCTCCACGGGGGAGCGGCCGTCGGGGGAATGCCGACGGGCGGAGTTATGTTGCTTAGGGCAACCAAGTACGTCTATGGTTGCTTCGGGCAAATAAGTGATGGGCCCGTACGGCCATGGAGCGATAAGGAGCTTGATGACTACCGCAGCACCGGCCGAGGTACGGGCCACGCCCGGCCACGGCGCGGACGCCCCGATGTCGCATCGGCAGGTTTTGGAAGCGCTGTCCGGCCTGTTGCTGGGCCTGTTCGTGGCGATCCTGTCCTCGACCGTCGTGTCGAACGCCCTACCGACGATCATCGCCGACCTGCACGCGAGCCAGACGACCTACACCTGGGTGATCACCGCCACCCTGCTCGCGACGACGGTGTCCACCCCCATCTGGGGCAAGCTCGCGGATCTGGTCAGCAAGAAGCTCCTCGTCCAGCTGGGCCTGCTGATCTACGTCGCCGGTTCGGCCTTCGCCGGCCTGGCGCAGAACCCGGCGATGCTCATCACCGCCCGGGTGGTGCAGGGGCTCGGCGCCGGCGGGCTCACCGCTCTCGTCCAGGTGATCATGGCGGTGATGATCTCGCCGCGCGAACGCGGCCGGTACTCCGGCTACATCGGCGCGGTCTTCGCACTGGCCACCATCGGCGGCCCGCTGATCGGCGGCGTCATCGTCGACACCTCCTGGCTCGGCTGGCGCTGGTGCTTCTACGTCGGTGTGCCGTTCGCCCTGATCGCGCTGCTCGTCCTGCAGAAGACCCTGCACCTGCCGGTCCGCAGGCGGAAGGTCAAGATCGACTGGTTCGGTGCCACGCTGATCACCGCAGCGGTGTCCCTGCTGCTGATCTGGGTGTCGTTCGCCGGTGACAGGTACGACTGGCTGTCATGGCAGACCGGCGTGATGGTCGGCGGTGCGCTCGTCATCGCCCTGGTGTTCATCCTCGTCGAGACCAAGGCGGCCGAGCCGATCGTGCCGCTGCGGCTGTTCCGCAACTCCACCATGGCGCTGGCCGCCGTGGCGAGCCTCTTCGTCGGCGTCGCGATGTTCGGCGCGACCACCTTCCTCAGCCAGTACTTCCAGCTCGCCCGCGGCGACTCGCCGACCAAGGCCGGCATCATGACCCTGCCGATGATCGTCGGGCTGGCCCTGTCGTCGACCGTGGTCGGGCGGATCATCACCCGCACCGGCCGCTGGAAGGCCTTCCTGGTCACCGGTGGCCTGCTCATCACCGTCGGTTTCGGCCTGATGGGCCTGCTGCGCCACGACACGGCGTACTGGAAGGCCTCGATCTTCATGTTCGCCGTCGGCGCCGGGCTCGGCATGACGATGCAGAACCTCGTCCTGGCCGTGCAGAACCAGGTGCGGCTCCACGAGATGGGCGCGGCCAGCTCGACCGTGGCGTTCTTCCGTACGCTCGGCGGCGCGATCGGCGTCTCGGCGCTCGGCGCGCTGCTGTCCAACCGGGTCACGCACTACACGGCGGAGGGCCTCGCACGTCTCGGCGTCCGCTCCGGCGGTGGCGGCGACGGTTCGATCCCCAAGCTCTCGGCGCTGCCCGCCCCGATCCGCGCGGTCGTCGAGAACGCCTTCGGGCACGGCATCGGCAACGTGTTCATGTACGCGGCGCCGTGCGCGCTGCTCGCACTGCTCGCCATTCTGTTCGTCAAGGAGGTGCCACTGCGCACCGCCAACCTCGAGCAGCAGGCGGCACCGGCCGGTGCCGCCCCGCGCGGCCAGCACGCCCGGAGCGAGGAGCCGGCACCGGCCGGCCGGCCGATCTCCTCGGTCGCTGCCGAGACACGGCAGGACATTCCGGCCTTTCCGATCGCTTCCGACGTACGGCAGAACGGCCTGCCGGTCGCCGCGGAACGGCAGGGCGGCCTTCCGGGCTCCCCGGTCGCTGCCGAGGTGCGGCTGGACGGCGTCATCCGCGGCGTCATTCGCAATGCCGACGGCACGCCGGTGCCCGGTGCGGCGATCACGCTGATCGACATCCGTGGCCGCCAGATCGGGCGCGCGGTGGCGCGGCCGGACGGCCGGTACGAGGTGGCCACGCCCGGCAGCGGCACGTACGTGCTGATCGCGGCGGCCGGCGACCACGACCCGCAGGCCGCGACCCTGGTCACCGGCGACCGGCCGCTCGATTTCGACCTCGTCCTCACCGGCAACGGCGGCCTCGCCGGCACGGTGCGGGACACGAACGGTGTGCCCGTCGCGGACGCGATGATCGTCGTGACCGACGTTCGCGGCGAGGTCGTCGCGAACGGGGTGACCGACGCCGAGGGCGGCTACGCCTTCACCCAGGTGGTCGCGGGGACGTACACGGTCGCGGTCAGCGCCGAGGGCCACCGCCCGGCCGCGGTGCCGGCCGAGGTCGGCGGAGACTCGGGAGTGACCCGGCAGGACGTCGAGCTGCGGCCCGGCGCCCGGATCGCCGGCACCGTCCAGGCGCACGGCCACGGCCCGGTCGCCGACGCCCGCGTCACCCTGCTCGACGCGGCCGGCAACGTCGTCGGCATCACCGTGACCGGCCCGAACGGCCAGTACTCCTTCGCCGACCTGACCGGCGGCCAGTACACCGTCACCGCCGCCGGGTACGCGCCCGTGGCCAGTGCGGTCAGCCTGAACGGGCACGACGAGGACGCGCACGACATGTGGCTCGGCCACCCGGCGGCGTGACCGAAAGGACCGGGCCGGCCCGCCCCGGCCCGGTCACTCCCCCCGACCAGGTCACCCGCCCGACCAGGTCACCCGCCCAGCCCGGTCACCCGCCGGGCCCGGTCACCCGCCCGGGGTCGGTTCCGGCCCGGTCGCTCGCCCCGGCCGTGCCACTCTTGAAGGAAACGCGAAACCGGGCCGCGCGGGGTGGGATCATGCCATTCGGCCTCGCCCACGGCACGGCTCAAGGGAAGCGAACGATGACCGAAGCACCAGTCTCGCCCGATACCGGTAAGCACGAGGCGTACCACGCCCTCGAGCACGAGATCGGCGTCCTGCTGCGCCGCGCGCGGGCGCTGTCCACTCAGATGATGCGCGAGGTGCATCCCGGGCTGGACTCCGCGGCGTACGGGCTGCTCGTCGGGTTGCGCGAGTGCGCGCCGGCCCGGCCCAGCGACCTCGCGGAGTACTTCGGGATCGGCAAGGCCACCATGACCCGCCAGTTGAAGGTCCTGGAGGAGCTCGGCCTGATCGAGCGGCGGCCGGACCCGGATGACCGGCGCGCGCACCGGTTCGACCTCACCGCCGAGGGGCGCTCGCGGATGGACGCCATCAGCGCCGCCCGCCAGGACAAGTTCCACGGGCTGCTCGGCGCCTGGCCGGAGGAGGACGTCCGCGTCCTCGCCACGATGCTGGCCCGCTTCAACCGCCTGGTCGGCCGGGTAAAGATCGATTAACTTTCCGCTGCCAGTAATCTTCGGCGGATGCGGCGAATACTCATCTTCTGCACCGTTGCCGGGATACTCGCGTCGGCCACCGCCTGCGGCGGAGGTTCCAAGGCGAAGGACGACCCCGCCTCCGCCAGCCCGAGCGAGAAGGCGGCCGGCCCCGGTGGCGAGGCGAAGAAGTCCGGGGCGCCGAAGTCCAAGCCCGCAGGCGGCGCTCACGCGGTCGTCCTGGAGGTGCTGGGTTCGGGGGAGCTCCCGGGGATCTACTACCACGCGAGCACCAACGGCACCGCCACGAACGCCAAGCTGCCGTGGAAGAAGACCGTCGAGGTGAAGAGCGGCCTGCTCGCCGTGCTCGCCAACGCGTCATCGCAGCAGAAGGTCACCTGCCAGATCACCGTCGACGGGTCGGTCGTCGTCAAGAAGGCGGGCGAGGTGGCCCAGTGCCGGTACACGCTGAAGAAATGAACGCCCGGCGCACTCTGTACGAATTCCGGGCCGCGGCCTACTTTCTCCTTGGGAGCGCTCCAAAACACGCCTGGCGGACCTAAGGAGACGGTGTGGCGCGTGCAGTCGGGCAGCTAGGAATCCCTCGCATCCCCGTGTCGTTGCGGTGGGACGGAGAGCCGGCGAGTTCATACCGGATGACCGAAGACGGATTCGAGATCTCTGCCGGTCCGGGCACGGACCTGTTCATCGACCCGCAGCGGACGGCCGTGACGCTGAACGCGCCGCACCTGCTCGCCTGCGCGGAGGGCGACTTCCTGCTCAGCGCCCGCGTTCAGGTGGACTTCCAGTCCACGTTCGACGCGGGCGCGCTGCTCGTGTGGCTGAACGACCGAGCCTGGGCCAAGCTCGCCTTCGAGCTGTCCCCGCAGCGGGAGCCCATGGTCGTGTCCGTGGTCACGCGCGGCACGTCCGACGACTGCAACGCCTTCGTCGTGGACGGGGGTCAGGTCTGGCTGCGGGTGGCGCGGGTCGGCACGGCATACGCCTTCCACGCCTCGACCGACGGCGCGTACTGGCGGCTCATCCGCCACTTCGCGCTCTACGCCTCGGAGGTCCCGTCGTACGGCTTCGAGGCCCAGTCGCCCACCGGCGACGGCTGCACCGCGACGTTCGACGCGATCGCCTATGAGCCGAGGCGCCTGCTGGACCTGCGCGACGGTTCCTAGCGAGCCGAGGCGCCTGCTCGACCCGGTTGGTCCACGAGCGAGCCCAGGCGCCTGCTGGATCCGCGCGACGGCTCCTGAGCCGCGATCGCCTACGATCCCAGGCGCCTGCTCGACCTGCGGGACGGCTCCTGAGCCGTCGCTCTCCGGCGTTCGAGCTCCACCGGGTCGTGGGCGGAGAACATCGTGACGTCGCCGGTCCGGGCCAGTTCCCGAAGCCGGCCGACGTTGTGCAGCCGGGTCGTACGGTCAGCCTGCACGAGGGACTGGAAGACGCGCAGGCCGGGCGGGCAGGCGCCCGACTCGATCTGGCGGTGGTGGAAGTAGGCATCCCCGGCGTGCAGGAGCCAGCCGTCGCCGGTATCCATCGCGACGCCGGCGTGGCCGCGCGTATGCCCGGTGAGCGGGATCAGGAGCAGCCCGCCGGGAAGGCCGCGTACGGATTCGAACCCGTGCCAGCGTTCGCCGCCCGGGTGGTGCTCGACCCAGCGCGGGCGGTGCGACCACACCGCGGTCCGGTAGCGCTCCCGCTCGAGCAGCGTCACGGGCCGCCGGGCCGCCTCCAGCTCCGCGACGTGCACATGCACCTCGGCGTCGGGGAAGTCGGTGAGCCCGCTCGTGTGGTCGACGTCGAGGTGGGTCAGCACGATGTGGCGTACGTCGGCGGCGGCGTACCCGAGCGCCGCGACCTGGCGGACGGCGGTCTCCCCCAGGTCGAGCCGGGGCCGGGTCATCGCGGCGAAGGAGCGGCCCAGGATCTCCCTCGGCCGGGCGACGGCCTGCGTACCGATCCCCGTGTCGACCAGGATGAGGCCCTCGTCGGTCTCGATGAGCAGGCAGTGGCAGACCAGCCGGGCCGACGCGAGCCGGTCACCGCTCTCGCCCAGGATGCGTCCGCCGAAGGGGTACATCGTGCCGCAGTTGAGATGATGGACACGCACGCGAAAACCCCCAAATCACCGCCATCCCCGGGGGTCATCGTAGGACAGCGTGATCAACCATGACGAGCCCCTGACTCGGCGGACATCGCTTTTCTCGACGCGCGGCGGAGCCGGCCGGCGGCGGGGACGGCGAGGGCGGCCAGGATGCCGAGGGCGATGGCGACGACGTGCTCGCGCCCGGCCAGGTTGGGCAGCAGGGTGACCTCGGTGACCATCGCGGTGAGCAGGACGGTCATCGTGCGCGGGGCGCGGCGGACGCAGCACACGTACGCGACGAGCGCGACGACGGCCGCCGACGGGCCGGTGTCGGAGACGTACCGGGAGATCCACGGGAGGCCGAGGATCGAGTCCGGTCCGAGGTAGCACATGATCCGGCCGCTGAGCGTGCACAGGAAGGTCGCGGTCAGCGCGACCGTCAGCGTACGGCGCCACCCGATCAGCGCCTCGGCGATCCCGAACACGACGAACACCTGCAGCAGCGAGCCCCACACCGGGAGGTTCGGCGCCGGAGCGTACATCGACGCGGGTAGCCGGACGACGGCGAGGTAGAACGGGGTGGAGGCTGAAACGTCGCTGATCAGCCGAACGATGTACGTGCCGAGCGAGGAGAAGTGGAGCGACCAGAGGATCAGCACCGTGGCGGACGAAGCGAACGCCAGAGGCAGCCGGCCTCGCCGCAGCCGGGCGAGCGGCTCGGCGGTCAGCAGCAGCAGCTCGGCCACGATGCCCATGATCCAGGCAGGCCGGAGACGTCCGGCGGGCGGCCGGCCGGGGATAAGACCGGTGGCGGTGCTCACACTGTTTCCTCGTGGGGGAGACCCTTTGTGGGGGTTCGCTGGAGCCTTGACGTAATCATCACCGAGGGAGGGCCCCGCGTCCTCACACCGCAGGCTGATTCTGGCTCCGCCGCAAGGTGGAGGGAACCTCCGCGCCTCCTACCGATGTGACACTGATCGCGAAACGTGTTCAAGAGGGATCGAATAGTCCGATTTGGGGAGGAAGAGGAATGTGGGAGCGTCTACGAAGAGTGAGTTTGTTGTCGTCGCCAACCGGCTTCCCGTCGACCGTGTGATCGACGAGGACGGCGAGGCGGCGTGGCGGCGTAGCCCGGGCGGCCTCGTGACCGCGATCGTCCCGGTCATGCAGCGCCGCGGGGGCGCGTGGGTCGGCTGGGTCGGCGCGCCGGACGAGGAAGTGGAGCCCTTCACCGCCGACGGCATGGACCTCGTGCCCATCTGCCTGACCGCGAACGACGTCGAGCGGTACTACGAGGGCTTCTCCAACGCCACTCTCTGGCCGCTGTACCACGACGTGATCGTCCCGCCGGTGTACAAGCGGACGCTCTGGGATGCGTACGTCCGGGTCAACCGGCGGTTCGCGGAGGCGGCGGCCGAGGCCGCCGCCGAGGGCGCGGTCGTCTGGGTGCAGGACTACCAGTTGCAGCTCGTCCCGAAGATGCTCCGGGAGCTGCGCCCCGACCTGCGCATCGGCTTCTTCCTGCACATCCCGTTCCCGCCGATGGAGCTGTTCGTCCAGCTGCCGTGGCGGCAGCGGATCATCGAAGGGCTGCTCGGCGCTGATCTGGTCGGATTCCAGAGCAGCGACGCCGCCGCGAACTTCGCCCGGCTCTGCCGGCGCCTGTGCGGCGTGAAGACCCATCGGAACAAGATCCTCGTCGGCGACCGGATCGTCCATGCTGAGGCGTTCCCGATCTCTGTGGACGTCAAGGAGCTGATCGACCTCATCGGCCGGCCCGAGGTACGGCAACGGGCCGCGCAGATCCGTGCGGACCTCGGCAATCCGGCCACGATCCTGCTCGGCGTCGACCGCCTCGACTACACCAAGGGCATCAGCCAGCGGATCCAGGCGTTCAGCGAGCTGTTCCGCGACGGGAAGCTCAAGAGCGGGGACGCGGTGTTCGTCCAGATCGCGACGCCGAGCCGCGAGCGCGTCGAGCAGTACCGCATCCTGCGCGACGACATCGAGCTGCAGATCGGCCGGGCCAACGGGCTCTACTCCGAGCTCGGCTCGCCGATCATCAACTACATGCACACGTCGTACACGCGTGACGAGCTGGCCGCGCTCTTCCTCGCCGCCGACGTGATGGTGGTGACGCCACTGCGCGACGGCATGAACCTCGTCGCCAAGGAGTACATCGCCTGCCGGGCGGACCTGCGCGGCAGCCTGCTGCTCAGCGAGTTCGCGGGCGCGGCCGAGGAGCTCAGGCGCGCGTTCCTCGTCAACCCGTACGACATCGACGGCATGAAGCAGAAGATGCTGCAGGCCATGCAGGCCGATCCGGCCGAGCAGAACCGCCGGATGCGGGCGCTGCGCAGGCGCGTGATCGAGTACGACGTCGACCGCTGGGCCAACGACTTCCTGGAGGCCCTCGAAGGCCCGGACATCGGGGACGAATCCGCCGTCGAGGAGGCGGTGCCCGTCCTCTGACCGGCGGGCGCCACTTCGTCGGTCCATCGCCTCCCACGGGCGGTGCCTACCGGAGCACGGGGGACTTCACCGTGTACCGGTAGGCGCCCCGCTTGTCATTCGACACGTCGTAGTCCAGGCGGCCGATCGCCTGCCACGTTCCCGGGCGCCTGACCGCGGAGGCGGAGATGCCGCTGAGGATCAGCGGGTATGGGCGGTTCTTGGTCCACAGGTATCGCTTGACGTACTGGCCGATGCCGTAGGTTTCGGCGGCCTGCTTCTTGCCGTCGAGCGTCAGGGAGATGTGCAGGACGGCGGCGTTCGTGGGGTACTTGAAAGCGAACCCCTTCTTGCTCGTGCCGCGCGCACGCATCATCGGTTCGATCCGGGCGATGACCGTCTCGTCCTTGTCGATCTTCTCCGTGCTGACGCAGACCCTGATCTCCCACTGGGGATCGGCGTACTTCGGGACGGGAACGGTCTTCGTCACGGTCGTGCATTTCGGCTTGACGGCGGCGTCGGCGGCCGGGGCGACCGCCGCCACGGTGCCGAGCACCGCCACAGACGCGAGAGTGCCGGTGATCATACGCTGCGCGAGCTTCAACATGACTCCTCTGCAGGGAACGTACGCAGCAGTATGGTGATCTTGATCGCTGGCGGACAGGGACCAGAGGCTCAATCCCGCGTCAGCCGCCCGCCGGCGGGACGGCGGGTTTGACGTGCTGCCACCAGTCACGCAGCTCTTCCGGGGCGTGCGCGCCCTCGACTGTCAGCGAGCCCGGCATGAGCGGGAAGCGGCGCCCCGGGCTCCACGTCCGCGGGTACGTCGGCGGGTCGAGCACCACGATCCGGGTGCCGCCCACCTCGGGGATGTCGGCGGGGACGCCCTCGTTCCAGATCCAGGAGCCGTGCGCGTCGACGAGGTTCCAGACGCCGGCGACCGGGGGCGTACCCGGCTCGACGTCCTGGTCGATCGACGAGGCCACCCAGCGCGGGTCGGGCGCCTCCCCGGGCATGCCGCCCGGCCGGACCAGCGCGTGCGCGAGGAGCGTGTGCAGCTGGAAGTTGTCGCCGACGCCGCCGATCACGACGGTCCACCCACGCCCGGTGGCACGGTCCAACACCAGCAGGCGCTCACCGTCGAGGACCTTGAGCAGGTCACGGACGTACTCCAGCTGCCCCAGGTGGGGCGCGGCCTGCTCCACCACCGAGATCTTGAAGTCGCGTTCGGTCACGGAGGCGCGGACGGCCTGGTCGCGGGCGAGCATCGTGGAGGCGGCCATCGCGAACTGCGGCAGCGCCCACCAGGACTCCATCGTGATGCCCGCGCCGTCGCCGAGTTCGGGGTGCACCGTCTCCCAGACCTCCTGGGAGGGCTGGTGCTCCATCGGGTCCGGGGGCGCGCCGCCGGTCGCCTTCTCCCAGGCGCCCGCGAAGGCCAGGGCCGCGGCCGCCACCTCGACCAGCCGGTCGACGACCGCAGGGCCGGCGGGGCCGGCGTCGGCGCCGTTCTCCACCAGGGCGCCCGTCAGCACGGCCACCCAGCCGCCGAGGTGCGGGGACGCCTCCGCGATGGCGCCCGCCATCGCCCGGACCCCGGCGGTCAGCCGGTCGGCGGGAAGGCCGGCGGCCTGCTCCTGGACCGCCGGAAGAAGGGGGCCGAACGCCTGCTGGTCACCGGCCAGCGCCGCATTCGCGAGGTTTGCGCATATCTGTTCGAACACCCGATCAACTGTGCCATAACCGTCGGACAGCCTCAGAACGGGCGCGGAATCGGCGCCGGATCAGGGCAGTCCATTCCGCTTAGAGGCGGTCGACGGCCGTGACGTGCACGACCGCGCGGCCCGCCTCGTCGGAGGCGCGCAGGTCGACCTCGGCGCCGATGCCCCAGTCGTGGTGGCCGGCGGGGTCGTCGAAGACCTGCCGGACCCGCCACAGGTCCGTCTCCCGCTCGATCTGCAGGAGCTTCGGGCCGCGCGCGTCCGGGCCGGTCTGGATCTCGTCGTGCTCCTCGAAGTAGGCGTCGAGGGCGTCGGCCCAGCGGTCGGCGTTCCAGCCGTCCTCCGCGTCCAGCTCGCCGAGCTCGTAGTACTTCTCCAGGGCCGCCAGCTCCACCCGGCGGAACATCGCGTTGCGGACCAGCACCCGGAACGCCCGCTCGTTCGCGGTGACGGCGGCGACCTTCTCCTCGATCACCGTGTGCTGCTCCGCCGTCTCGGGGTGCTGGAGCTGCTCCCACTCGTCGAGGAGGCTGGAGTCGACCTGGCGGACCAGCTCGCCGAGCCACTCGATCAGGTCCTGCAGGTCATCGGTCTTCACCGAGTCGGGCACGGTCTGCTGCAGGGCCTTGTAGGCGCTCGCGAGATAGCGCAGCACGATGCCCTCGACGCGGGCGAGCTGGTAGTACGCGACGTACTCGGCGAACGTCATCGCCTGCTCGTACATGTCGCGCACGACCGACTTGGGCTGGACCGGGTAGTCCGCCACCCACGGGTGCCCGCGCCGGTAGATCTCGTACGCGCCCTCGAGCGTGTCCAGCATCGGCTTGGGATAGGTGATGTCCTGGAGGAGCTCCATCCGCTCCTCGTACTCCACGCCGTCCGCCTTCATCTGCGCGACGGCCTCGCCCTTGGCCTTGTTCTCCTGCGCGGCCAGGATCTGGCGCGGGTCCTCCAGCGTCGACTCGATCACCGACAGGACGTCCAGGGCGTACGAGGGTGAGGACGGGTCGAGGAGCTCCATCGCGGCCAGCGCGAACGTCGACAGCGGCTGGTTGAGCGCGAAGTCCTCCTGCAGGTCGACGGTGAGGCGGGCGTACCGGCCCTCGTCGTCCGGCTCCTCGAGCTGCTCGACGACGCCGCCCGCCAGCAGGCTGCGGTAGATCGCGATGGCCTGGGAGATGTGGCGGCGCTGCTTCGCGCGGTCCTCGTGGTTGTCGGTGAGCAGCTTCTTCATCGCCTGGAAAGCGTTGCCCGGCCGGCCGATGACGCTGAGCAGCATGGCGTGGCTGACCTGGAACCGCGACTGCAGCGGCTCCGGGTCGGCGGCGATGAGCTTGTTGAAGACCTCTTCGTCCCAGCCGACGAAGCCGTCCGGCGCCTTCTTGCGCACCACCTTGCGGCGTTTCTTCGGGTCGTCGCCGGCCTTGGCGAGGGCCTTCTCGTTCTCCACGACGTGCTCGGGGGCCTGGGCGACGACGTAGCCGACCACGTCGAACCCGGCCCGGCCCGCGCGCCCGGCGATCTGGTGGAACTCCCGGGCCCGCAGCCGCCGTACGCGGCTGCCGTCGTACTTGCTCAGCGCGGTGAACAGGACGGTACGGATCGGGACGTTCACTCCGACGCCGAGTGTGTCGGTGCCGCAGATGACCTTGAGCAGCCCGGCCTGCGCGAGGCGCTCGACCAGGCGGCGGTACTTCGGCAGCATCCCGGCGTGGTGGATGCCGATCCCGTGCCGGACGAGCCGGGACAGCGTCTGGCCGAACTTCGTCGTGAACCGGAAGTCGCCGATCAGCCGGGCGATCTCCTCTTTCTCGGCCTTGGTGGAGACGTTGATGCTCATCAGCGCCTGGGCGCGCTCGGCCGCGGCGGCCTGGGTGAAGTGCACGACGTAGATCGGGGCCTTCTGGTCGTGCAGCAGCTCCTCGATCGTCTCGTGCAGCGGCGTCACCCGGTACTCGTACTTCAGCGGCACCGGCCGCTCCGCCGAGCTGACGACGGCCGTCGGGCGGCCGGTGCGCCGCGTGAGGTCCTCTTCGAACCGCTTGACGTCGCCGAGCGTCGCCGACATGAGCAGGAACTGCGCCTGCGGCAGCTCCAGCAGCGGGATCTGCCACGCCCAACCGCGCTCGGGCTCGGCGTAGAAGTGGAACTCGTCCATGACGACCTGGCCGATGTCGGCGTCGGTGCCCTCGCGCAGCGCGATGCTGGCCAGCACCTCCGCGGTGCAGCAGACGATGGGGGCGTCGGGGTTGACGCTCGCGTCGCCCGTCATCATGCCGACGTTCTCGCTGCCGAACATCTCGATCAGGTCGAAGAACTTCTCCGACACCAGGGCCTTGATCGGCGCGGTGTAGAAGGTGACCTGGTCACGGGCGAGCGAGGCGAAGTGCGCCCCCGCTGCGACGAGGCTCTTGCCCGAGCCGGTCGGGGTGTTCAGGATGACGTTCGCGCCCGAGACGATCTCGATGAGCGCCTCCTCCTGCGCGGGGTAGAGCGTGATCCCTCGCTCCGTGACCCACTCGCTGAAGGCTTCGAAGACGGCGTCGGGGTCGGATCCCTTGGGCAGACGGTCGATGAGGCGCACACGTCAATACTGCCCGTCCCCGCCAAATCGGGGGACCGCGCCTTGCGCGGAGGGGTCTGCCGTGCGGCGGCGCTCGTGCCGGCTCGATCGTCGTCCGGTGGCCCAATCCGGCCATCGACTAGATATGTCGGCACAGGACGGATCAAGATCATCTGTCGTGGCCAGCTCCCGGCAGGAAGGGACTTCCGTCTCTCGACGGTCACGCCCGGGCTGGTGGCCGCGCCCGGCCGAAGCCGGTTGCTGACATCGCTCACTCCGGCGGTGACCTGCAACTTCAGGATGGAACGATCCAGTGATCTTCGCTTCGGCGTCGCCCCCGTCTGCAACCAGGAGAGCCGATGAAGTTGCCCTCATATGCCGCTGCCCTCGCGGCGGCCGTCCTGTTCGCTTCCCTGCCCGGAGCCGCCGAGGCGGCGGCACAGGGGACCGACAGTAAGGCCCTTCCGAGCGTGAACATGGAAGCCCTTGTCAAGGCGGCCCAGATCGACCCGCGGCGGCCCGACGGCAAGATGACCCCGGGCGCCAAGGCCAGCGTGCTCCTCGTTGAGCGGGCGCTGCGCGACCGGCACCTGCTCGACAAGAAGTGGGTGGACGGGTCCTTCGGCACCACAACGGTCGCCGCCTTCGCGAAATACCAGAAGTCGCTCGGCTACAAGGGTCTGCAGGCCAGTGGCCTGCCGGCCAAGGCGTCGCTGGTCAAGCTCGGCGCCGGACGCTTCAAGGTCACCCACATCATCGAGCCGGGTGCCCGGGTGCACATCGGCAAGTTCGTCATCAACACCCGTACGCGGAGCATGCTGAACGAGGCGCAGCGGCTGCTCGGCCGCAAACTCGTGCTGGACCAGGGTTCCTACAACCCCGGCGGTGACCCCACGTCCGCGGGCACCCATGACGGCGGTGGCGTCGTCGACGTCAACGTCAAGGGGATGAGTTCGGCCACCCGCATCGCGGTCACCCGCGCCCTGCGCCGTGTCGGGTTCGCGGCATGGGTGCGCAATCCCAAGCAGGGCAACTGGCCGTGGCACATCCACGCCGCCGCCATCAGCGACACCGACCTCTCCTCCGAGGCCCAGCACCAGATCGGTGACTACTACCTCGGCCTGAACGGGCTCGCCAACCGCGGCCCGGACGACGGACCGAAGGTCACCATCCGCACCTGGGAGGAGTACAAGCTCCACTGACCCACCCGAATCCGAGCGCCGCAAAATAGATCCTCACCGTGGCGACCGCCGCCGCGGCGCTCGGTGGGGCGGTGCTCGCCACCGCATCGGTCTGGATGACGTAGACGTCCCGGCGTGAGCCCGGCTCGCGCTCACGCCGGATCATGTTGGACCTGAGAGAGATGCCGCACCGCCCCGGCGATCGTGGCGGGCCGCACCTGGAGCGTCTCGGTGAGCTCGGCGGACGTGAGGCGGCCGGATTCTCCTCCTGCGCGGGGTAGAGCGTGCTCCCCCGCGTCGATACCGCCCTCCCCGCCACGTCACGTGACCGTGCCTTGCGCGGAGGGGTCTGTCGGCTTAAAGTGATATCACTTTGATTCCACAGACCAAGCACGTTGGAGGAGTCGTGACCGAGGTCGAGATGCCGAGGCCCAAGGTCGGCGAGCGGGTCGCCGACGGCGTCAACGGATGGCCGATGCTGGCGGCGTCCCTCGTGGCGATCGCGGTCGGCGTCGCCCTGTTCTTCACCCGCGAGCCGGCGCTGGTCGTCGTCGCGATCGTCCTCATCCTGGCCGCCGCCATCGTGCTCGTCGGGCTGACCGCCGTCGCGCCCGGCGAGGCGCGCGTCGTCCAGCTCCTCGGCCGGTACGCCGGGACGATCCGTATGGACGGCCTGCGCTGGGTCAACCCCCTGACGACCCGGCGCAAGATCTCCACCCGGATCCGCAACCACGAGACCGACCGCACCAAGGTCAACGACGCCGAGGGCAACCCGATCGAGATCTCCGCCGTCGTCGTCTGGCAGGTCGAGGACACCGCCAAGGCCGTGTTCGAGGTCGACGACTTCGTCGAGTTCGTCGCGATCCAGACCGAGACGGCCGTCCGTCACATCGCCGGGATCTACCCGTACGACGCGCACGGCGACGAGCGGCTCTCCCTCCGCGAGAACGCCGACGAGATCACCGGCAGGCTGTCCGAGGAGATCGCGGCCCGGGTCGCGTCGGCGGGCGTCAAGGTCATCGAGTCGCGCATCACCCGCCTGTCGTACGCCCCCGAGATCGCCCAGGCGATGCTGCGCCGCCAGCAGGCCGGCGCCGTCGTCGCCGCCCGGCAGCGGATCGTCGACGGCGCCGTCGGCATGGTCGAGGCCGCGCTCAACCAGCTGGCCGAGCACGACGTCGTCGACCTGGACGAGGAGCGCAAGGCCGCGATGGTCAGCAACCTGCTCGTCGTCCTCTGCGGCGACCGCGACGCCCAGCCCGTCGTCAACACCGGATCCCTCTACCAGTGACGGACGGCGACGAAGGCCAGGCCCCCGAGCGCAAGGGCGGCGAGCGCAAGAAGCTCCTTCTGCGACTCGACCCCGCCGTGCACGAGGCCCTGGCCCGCTGGGCCGCCGACGAACTGCGCAGCACCAACGCCCAGATCGAGTTCCTGCTGCGCCGGGCGCTGGCCGACGCCGGGCGGATGCCGCGCGACGCCGGCCGCATACGAAGACCCGGCCGACCTCCGAAGGAGGACCCCGAACCATGAACCTGCCGCGATCGCTCCCCGCCCGGCTCTACCTGCTGGCCTACGACGTCGAGAAGGAGCGCATCACCGCGCGCACCCAGCTCGGCCTGATCCTGCGCGCCGCCGCGCTGGCCGACCTCTACCTCGACGAGCGGCTGGCCGACGACGACGGGAAGGCCAAGGTCGCCGCCACCACGTCGACCGGCGACCCGATCCTCGACGCCGTGCTGCGCCAGGTCGCCGACGGCAGACCGCGATCCTGGCGGCGCTGGGTGAACGCCGACGAACGCCGCATCGTCCGCGAGGTGCGCGACCAGCTCGAGAAGGACCGATTGATCAAGGTGGAGCGGCGCAGGATCCTCCCCGACCGGGTCCGGCTGCGCGAGCGCCGGGAGGTGAAGCGGTACGCGACGGAGGTCAAGGCCGCCCTGCGCCCCTCCTCGGACACCGACCGCCGCACCGCCGCCGCGCTCGTGCTGGCCGCCCGCGGCGAGCTGCCGACCGTGCTGTCCCGCCGCGGGCGCCGGGAGCACGCGCGCAGGCTGGAGGCACTGTCCGATCCGGTCTGGCCGATCGCCCGCGCCCTGGAGAAGGCCGTACGGCAGAAGCACGCCGCCGCCGCCGGAAGCTGACCCGATCAGTGTGAGACCCACCGATCAGCGGGCACGCGAGGTGAAACTCGTCTCCCAGGGCGCGCTGCCCCTCGGCGCCGTGGTCGAAGGCGTGCTGTTCAAGACCTGCTAAACGGGAACGGCGTTCGCCGTCATCGCGACTGTGAACTTCCTGGCATGCGGAGTGCCGTGGACCGGCCACCGCCGGAACAGAGCGTAAGAAAACCAGATCCCGGCCCATGGCCCGGCCGGCATCGTGTCCATCGTTCGGTGGACACGGGAATGACCGGATCACCGATCACGTGAGGTTCCTGCCGGCGTGATGCTGGCGGTATGGATGAAACGTCGGTGCGCGTACGCGGTCTGCGCAAGCGGTACGGCGGCGTCGCGCGCGCCGCGCGCCGAGCCGCGACCTGACGATCGGCGACCACGTCACCGCGAAGAAGGCGGGCGACGTCATCACGCGCGTCGAAACGCCGGATTGAGTTCGTGATGGCAGCAGGGGGCGGGGGCCGTGAGCTGCTCATGCGACCGTTCCCTCACCGGCGCTCCTAGAGGAGTGAGGATCTGTGATCAAAACGGTGTTTCACAGCGACGACCTTCCGCCACAGGACCGCATGGCCGCCTTCGATGAGTTCCAGCTCAATAGCGTGCACCCGATGCGGTTTCTCAGTTCGGAATCGGCGAACTTCCACGCCATCGCGCGGGCGCTGGATCTGGCGGACATCAACGTGGTGGAGCTGACCTGCTCGCCGTCTGAAGTGCGGCGGACACCTCGGCTGATCCGCGAATGCGACCCAGATCTGTATTCGGTGCTGTTCCCACTGCACGGACGGCTCGTGGTGAGCCAGGCCGGCCGAGAGGCCATGCTGGGCACACGGGATTTAGCGCTGTACGACAGCCGGCATCCCTTTCAGGTACGAATCGCCGGCGAAGGCGGGACGGCTTCGCTGGTGCGCGCGCAAGTGCCCCGGGCGCTCCTGTCATTGCCCAGACGCCGGCTCGACAGCATTCTTGCGGTGCCCTTTTCCGGGCAGGACGGTGTCGGCGCACTGCTCACGCAGTTCCTCACCCGCCTGATCGCGGACTCCGCTTCCTATCGGGCGATGGACGTCCCCCGGCTGAGCGGTGTCGCCGTCGACCTGATGACCGCGTCGATTGCTCACCACCTCGACGCCGGCGCGGCTACGCCGGAAGACTCCGGCCAGGACGCCCTCTTTCTGCGCATCGAAGCGTTCGTCCAACGGCACCTGCGTGATCCGGAGCTGACGCCGCGGTCCATCGCCTCCGCCCATCACATTTCAGTCGCTTACCTGCACCGGCTGTTCCAGCAACACAGCACCACCGTCTCGGCCTGGATTCGCCGACAGCGCCTCGAACGAGCCCGCCGCGACCTCGCCGATCCCGCGCTGCGACTCACTCCCGTCCATCAGATCGCGGCTCGCTGGGGATTCAACGATCACAGCACCTTTACCCGCGCCTTCCGCGCCGTCTACGACCTCCCGCCCAGGGACTACCGCTTCCACATGCTCACACCGTCCGGCGCGGCGACCGAATGACGCCATGAACGCTCTTCTCCTGAGGTTCGATTCCGGCGTGGACTGATCGTCAAGGCTTGTGGACTGACGGTCAAAGACTCGAGGACCATCCCACGGCACGCTTCAGATGAAGACCTCGCGATGTGACAAAACATCGCGGGAGTCGTCGAACCTGCTCCATCGGGGACCAAGAGTGAAGATCAAGGCCCGCTTCGGCGCCTTGCTGACCGTCACATCGCTCCTCGCTGGCTTGTCGCGTCCGCCCTTGGGCGGACATCGAACAGAAGGGGCGATCGAAATCATGAAGCTTGCGAAGGCGGCGCTGGCCGGCCTCCTCGCCGTGCCCACGGTCGTGGGGATCTGACTCCCTCATCGACACCTACGCGGTGAAGTCACCGGTGAACGCACTCAGTCACGTCTACCTGTACTACGACTCCGGCAGCGGACCCAACTGCGCGGTCAACGTCAAGACGACGTAGTTCTGCAGGAGCGCCCCCAAGCCGGCCCACACAAGAGGCCCCACCTGCAAATTCAGGGTGGAAGGGCCTAGTGATCTTTGCTTCGGCATCGCCCCCGTCTGCAACCGGACCGAAGGTCACCATCCGCGCCTGGGAGGAGTGCAAGCTCCGCTAACCCACCCGAATCCCCGCAAAGAAGAGGAGAACAGGAATGAGAACGCTCAACAAGATCCTCACCGTGGCGACCGCCGCAGCGGCACTCGGTGGGACGGTGCTCGCCACCGCATCGCCCGCCTCGGCGGCGAGCCGCAACGGCAAATGCGATAGCGGCGAGTTCTGTTACTACTTCAACAGCAATAACAAGGGATCGGTCTCGGACTTCACCGGCTCGGTCGCCGACTACGGCGCCAAACAGCCCTCATGCTTCGACTTCAAGGGCCCGGGTGCCGGCAAGGGAAAGTGCGTCAAGAACAGCGCCGCCTCAGTCTGGAACCGCAGCAGCAAGACCGTCCGGGTCTACTTCAACAGCAACTACGGCGGCAGGTACCAGGATTTCAAGCCGGGCGCCAAAGGCAACCTGAACTCCGGCCTGAAAAACCAGAACGCCTCACACCAGTTCGCCCCCGGCAGCACGTCGGCGTGCTCGACCGCCGGCCTGGGTGACCGGCGAACGTGCGCCCAGGCGGTCGCGTGGGCCAAGTCGCACGTGACGCACACATACCACGGCGACTACGCCAACCGCTGCGACCACGTGGTGGGCCTGGCGTACGGCTTCTCGGCGTCCGGCTCGACCAGCGCCTACCACCACTGGCTCGCCGTGCCGTCCCGCTACAAGCACCCGGGCAGCACCAACGTCCCCGCGGGCGGGCTGGCCTTCTTCTCCGGCGGCTACGGCCACGTGATGATCTCGATCGGCGGCGGCGAGTTCGTCTCCAACGACATCGGCGGCAAGGGCACCCTCACCGTCACCACCATCGCCGCCATCAAGAGCAAGTGGGGCAAGCCCTACCTCGGCTGGACCCAGCCCTGGTTCCAGGCCAACCACTGACCGATGACGCGGCCCCGGCACACCCACCGACCAGGTGCCGGGGCCGCGACTGCCAGAAAGACCGAGAACCCCGATGAAAACGCTCAAGAGAATCCTCCCTGCGATGACGCTTGGCGGAGCGATCGTCGCCACAGAAGAGAAGGACAACAGTGTCGATACGAACTGGACGGCTGTTCTCGCGGTTCGCCGCGACGACCGCCGCTGCCGTGGTGGCGATCAGTGGGATGGTCCTCGTCAGCGAATCGCCCGCCCTGGCTGCGGGACGCAACGGCAAGTGTGAGAGCGGCGAGTTTTGCCTCTACTTCAACAGCGGTAACAAGGGCTCGCTCTCGGACTTCGCCGGCTCGGTCGCCGATTACGGCGCCAAGCAGCCCTCATGCTTCGACTTCAAGGGTCCGGGCGCCGGCAAGGGAAAGTGCGTCAAGAACAGTGCAGCCTCGGTCTGGAACCGCAGCAGCAAGACCGTCCGGGTCTACTTCAACAGCAACTACGGCGGCAGGTACCAGGATTTCAAGCCGGGCGCCAAAGGCAACCTGAACTCCGGCCTGAAAAATCAGAACGCCTCGCACCGGTTCCTGAGTTCCACGCCGCCGACCGGGTGTAAGACCGACGGTACGAACAGCAAACTGCCCACGACGATCCTCGTGTACCGGGTGTCCCTCGGGCGCGTGGACCGGGTGGCGTTCAAGACCTACGTCAAGAACGTCCTGCCCAACGAGTGGGTGTCGAGCTGGCCGAGGGAGTCCCTCCGGGCCGGGGCGATGGCCGTCAAGAGCTACGGCTGGTACTGGGCGATGCACTCGGCGAGCAAGACGTCGTGGGGCCAGTGCTTCGACGTCACCGACACCACGTCGAACCAGGTGTACAGGCCCGGCTCCGCGAAGGCGTCGACGAACGCCGCGGTGGACGCGACGTGGAGCACTCGGATGACCCGTAACGGGAAGATCCCGCAGGCCCAGTACTGCTCCACCACGACGGCGTGCGGTGGTTGGGTCGACGGGGACTGGATGTCGCAGTACGGCTCTCGTGACAAGGCCAGAGCGGGCTGGAGCTACTCCAGGATCCTTAAGTACTACTACAGGGGGATCGCCCTCAACTCCTGACCCATCCGGTGGCCGACCAGGTCGCTGTCTCGGTTCAGGCACGCTCCCGCCGGTGGAACCTGCGGGAGCGTGCCTGGTGGCGGCGTCGCCCGTTCAGCCAGTGTGTCGCCTCGGCCGGAGGCAGACGGTCGACCGGGAGCACCATGCGATCCGAAAATGACGCGAGATAACGGGAACTTTCGCTGTCAACCGCGAGTGATTCAGTCATCGAATTCCGGGGAATGAGGGTCACCGGGAATCCGAGGAATCAATTCTGGAGGTGAGTGACGCTCATGGAGATGCGGAAATTCGCATCCTTTGTCGGTATTTTTGGATTGGCGGGCTGGGTCCTCGCGGCGGCATCCGGGGCGAGCGCCGCGGTCCCCGTACCCGCGGACCCCGCGCCCGCCGTGCCCGGGTGCGGTGTGCTGCAGCCGGGCGCGTCGCCGGTGGCGCAGCAGGCGGTCCGGGCGGCGTGCTCGCAGATCGGCGTCTGGTACAGCTGGGGCGGCGGTCACGGGCCCCTTCCCGGCCCGACGTACGGCCATTATGACGGCCACGACCCGGCCAGCAAGAACGACGGACAACGGCTCGGATTCGACTGCTCGGGTCTGGTGCGATACGCCTATTCTCGGGCGACCAGCCGCGACATTCTCAACGGCACATCCGACAATCAGTTCCATACCCGGATCGCCGTCGCGCGGTTCTCTCCCGGGCAGGGTGCCGGTCCGCTGCTCCCCGGCGACCTGCTGTTCTGGGGTCGCGGGCACATCCACCACGTCGCCATCTATCTCGGGACCGGCCAGATGGTCGAGGCCTTCCAGTCCGGGACGCACATCCGCGCGGTGCCGGTCCGCCTGGGCGGCGACTACGCCGGCGCCGTCCGCGTGACGTGAACGGCGCTCAGATCCCGAACCGCTGACGCGGGCTCAGTCGCCGCGGGCGGCCCGAAGCTCGGCCTTGCGCTCCTGCCACCTGGCGAGGAAATCGCCGAGCTCCTCGTGAATGAAGTCGAAGAACGCGAGCGTCTCGGCCAGTCGAATGCCCGCGGGGGTGTCGGGGCCGAGTGCCTCGACGCCCTCCCGGAGGCTCTGCTGCCAGCGGGAGATGAGGCGGTTGCGGTTGAGGATCGACTCGTACCAGATGTCGCCGTCGGAGACGTAGACGTCTCGGCGTGAGCCCGGCTCGCGCTCACGCCGGATCATGTGAACCTGAGAGAGGTAGCGCACCGCGCCGGAGATCGCGGCGGGACTCACCTGGAGCGTCTCGGTGAGCTCGGCGGACGTCATGCGGCCGGAGTCGGAGCCGATGATCGCTACCAGGGCCCGCGCGGGCATGCGCGGCACGCCCGCGTCGACCAACTCCGAGGCGAACCGCTCGACGAAGCGCTGGACGGCTTCGGGGTTCCGGTCGGCCACGCAGTCACACTCCTTAGGGTCTGCAACTAGTTTATCTGCTTTATTACTTTCACGAAACTGTGAAACTAGTGTACGTTCTGAAGCATGACAGACGCCATCTCCGTGTCCGGCCTGGTGAAGAACTTTGGCCGGACGCGTGCGCTCGACGGCCTGGACCTGACCGTCCGGACCGGTGAGGTGCACGGCTTCCTGGGCCCGAACGGTGCCGGGAAGTCCACGACCATCCGCATCCTGCTCGGCCTCCTGCGGGCCGACGCGGGGACGGCGCGGCTGCTGGGTGGTGACCCGTGGCGCGAGGTCACCACCCTGCACCGGCGGCTCGCGTACGTCCCGGGCGACGTCGTCCTGTGGCCCAACCTCACCGGAGGCGAGGTCATCGACCTGCTCGGCAGGCTGCGCGGCGGCCACGACCCGGAGCGCAAGGCCGAACTGCTCGAGCGGTTCGAGCTGGACCCGAAGAAGAAGGGCCGGGCGTACTCCAAGGGCAACCGGCAGAAGGTCGCGCTGGTCGCGGCGTTCGCATCCGACGTCGAGCTGCTGATCCTCGACGAGCCGACCTCTGGCCTCGACCCGCTCATGGAGGAGGTCTTCCAGCGGTGCGTCGAGGAGGAGCGCGAGCGGGGCCGCACCGTGCTGCTGTCCAGCCACATCCTGTCGGAGGTCGAGGCGCTCTGCGACCGGGTGAGCATCATCCGCAAGGGCCGCACCGTCGAGAGCGGCACGCTCGCCGAGCTGCGGCACCTGACCCGTACCTCGATCACGGCCGAGCTGGCGAGCCCGCCGGACGGGCTGACCGCCCTGCCCGGCGTGCACGACCCCGACGTCCAGGGCACCCGGGTCAAGCTCGAGGTCGACACCGACAAGCTCGACGAGGTGCTGAAGCACCTGACCCGGGCGGGCGTCCGAAGCCTCACGAGCACTCCGCCGACGCTGGAGGAGCTGTTCCTCCGCCACTACGAGGACCAGGCCCCCGTGGGGATGGCGCGATGAACGTCCTCACCGGCACCGGACAGCTGCTCAAGCTCGGACTGCGGCGCAGCCGCATCATGGTCGCGGTCTGGATCTACGCCCTCGCGGCGTACGCGGCGGGCACCGCGTACGGTTTCAAGAGCCTCTACGACTCGCAAGAGTCGCTGCGCAACTTCACCTCCGGCATCAACGGGAACGGTGCGACGGTCGCCCTCTACGGCCGGGTCCTCGTGCCCGGCTCGATCGGCGGCATCACCGCCTGGCGGCTGGCCGCCCTCGGCGGTGTGATGGTCGCCGTGATGAGCGTCCTACTGGTGGTCAGGCACACGCGGGGCGACGAGGAGGCGGGCCGCCTGGAGCTGGTCGGCGCGGGCGTCGTCGGCCGCCGGGCGCCGCTGACCGCGGGCCTGCTGGTCGGAGTGGTCGCCAACCTCGCGGTGGCGCTGGTGACCACGATCGCGCTGATCGCCTGTGGCCTGCCGGCGGCGGGCTCCCTCGCGGTCGGCCTGGCCTGGGCGATCCCGGGCCTGTTCTTCACCGCGGTCGCGGGAGTCACGGCGCAGCTCGCCGAGACGGCGCAGGCGGCGCGCGGCATCGCGCTCGCCGTCGTCGGCGTCGCCTTCCTGCTGCGCGCGGCCGGGGACGCGGCGCGCGTCTCCTGGCTGGTCTGGATCTCACCGATCGGCTGGTCGCAGCGGGTCCGGGCGTTCGGCGGGGAACGTTGGTGGCTCATCGCCCTCGGCGTGGTGCTCGCCGGCGCGGTGGTGGCCCTGGCGTACGCGCTGGTCGAGCGCAGGGACCTCGGCGCGGGCCTGCTGCCCGTGCGCCCCGGTCCGGCGGAGGCGGCCCCGTCCCTGAGTAGCCCGCTGGCTCTGGCGTGGCGGCTGCAGCGCGGCGCGTTCCTGTCGTGGCTGTCCGGTTTCGCCGTGTACGGGGCGGTGATCGGCGCGATCATCAAGGGCATCAGCGACCTGGTCAAGGACAGCTCCGGCACGAGAGACATGCTCACCAAGATGGGCGGTCAGCGGGGACTCGAGGACTCCTTCGTCGGCACCGTCATGGGCGTCCTCGGGTTGATCGCCGCGGTCTACGCCATTCAGGTGGTGCTGCGGCTGCGCACCGAGGAGACGGCGCAACGCCTCGAACCGCTCCTGGCGACACGGGTCCGGCGGGTGCGGTGGTCGATCGGCCACCTGCTGTTCGCGGCGGCCGGTCCGGCGGTGCTGCTGGGCGTCGCGGGCGCGGCGGCCGGGCTGGCCCACGGGCTGCGGGTCCATGACGTCGGCACCCAGGTGCCCCGGTTGCTCGGTGCCGCGCTGGTCCAGGTGCCCGCGGCCTGGGTGACGGCGGCGATCGCGCTCCTACTGTTCGGCGTCGTGCCCCGGTACGTGGCGGCGGCCTGGGGGGTGCTCGCCGTGTTCCTGCTGCTCGGCCAGATGGGGCCGGTGCTCAAGCTGAGCCAGGCGGTGATGGACCTGTCGCCGTTCACGCACGTGCCCAAGCTGCCCGGCGGCGACCTGACCGTCACGCCCCTGGCGGTGCTGACCGCCCTGGCGGTCGCGGTCGCCGCGGCCGGTCTCGCGGGCTTCCGGCGCCGCGACATCGGGTAGGCCCTGCAGTCGCCATCACCGGCTCGCCGCCGGGACATCTGGCTCTGCAGTCGCTCTCATCGGCTCGCCCCCGGGCATCGGGTCGGCTCTGCAGCCGCGCTCGCCGCCGCTTCGGCTAAGCCCGGCGGGCCGCCTCCACGATCGCCGCCAGCCGGTCGTGGTGGGCGCCCTTCCAGTAGAGACGGCCGCAGGCCCCGCACCGGGCGTAGTCGTCGTAGCTGCGCCGGGTGCCCGGCTCCAGGAGGTGCTCGATCGTCTCCTTGCCGACCGACGCCAGCAGGCCGTTGCAGGCGGTGCACCGGCTCCACGGCGCGAGCGGCGGCGTGAACCGGTCGAGGACGTCGCCGAACTGCGCGTCCGGGTCCGCCCCGCGAACGTACGCGCCGAACCACAGCTTCCGGCGGCGGAGCAGCCCGCGATCCTGCGTCAGCAGGATCCGCTTCTCCCGGTTCGCCAGGTCGATCAGGGCGTCGTCGTCGATGTCGTTGTGGTAGTCGGTGTCGACGCCGACGAGCCGCAGCCGCCGGGCCAGCGTGCCGAGGTGGACGTCGAGCGTGAAACGGGGCGGGGTGACGGGCAGGGGCTGAGGCCGGCGCACCGCGGACACCTGGACGAGGTCCCCGCCCCGAGGGCGGTACGACGGCGGCACCGCGCGGCCGTCGACGGTGAGCGCGCCCACCTCGGGAAGCGGGACGCCGAGGGACTCCACCAGGTGCCCGAGGGAGGAGGTCCCGTCCAGGGCGACGGAGACCGATCCGTTCCGGGACGCCGGAGGCAGGAAGAAGCGGAGCTCCGCGGCGAACTCGAGCAGAGCGTCACTCATGGGATGCCCGTCGAACTCATACGACCCACATCCCCGCCGAGCCGCGGACCATTCCGTACGGATCGTCGCTTTCAGGATCCTAGGACGGTGTTCCCGAATCCCTGGGCCCGGCATACCGCCGTTCCAGCTGTATCGGCCACTGAACCGGCACGGGGGTGGGTTCGGCGGGCCGGGCCCCCGTCGGTTCGGTGAACCGGGCCGGCCGGAAGGGCCGGAGCAGCGCCGACTCCTTGCCGTACACCTCACCGGCCACCAGGTCGCCGAGGAGGGGCGCCAGCGTGATCCCGCTGTGCGTCACGACGGTGTAGACGCGCGCCTCCGGGTCGGCGAAGCCCGCGACGGTGAGGCGGTCGGCGGGCATGGCGCGCTGACCGACGCGGGTCCGCTCGACCCGCGCGCCGTCGGCGGCGGTCAGGACCTCCGGCAGCCGGGCGAGCATCTCGGCGCCGACGTCGTCCGGCGGCGGCGTCTCGGGGTCGGCGGCGTCGTCGAGATCGACGGCCTGGAGCATGAGCCGGCCGCCGCCGTCGGGGCGTACGTTCAGGCGGTCGCCGGTCAGGACACGCGCCAGCCGGGCGGGGACCGGAGTCGTCGTGACGAGGAAGCCGTTGGTGACCGAGCCCGACACGCGGGGGTCGAGCACGGGGACGTCGACGAGCCCGCCCGTCCACCGGCCGGCGCAGGTCACCAGGACGTCGGCGGCGCGGACGCCGCCGTCGGCGAGTGTCACGCTGACCCCGCCGCGCCCTGACTTGATCTCGCGTACGGCCGCGCCGGTCTCCACGCGGCCGCCATGGTCCCGGGTCTCGCCGAGGAGCCGGGCGAGGAGCACCGTGGGGATCACGTGCCCTTCTTCGGGGAAGTAGACGTAGTCCGTGCCGTCGGGCTGGGCGGCGAGGTCGGGTTCGAGCTCGGCGGCCCGGTGGGCGGTGATCCGCTCGATGGCGTATCCGCGGTCGCGGAGCCGCTCCACGCGGGCGGTGAGTTCGAGGCGGCGCGCCTCGCCGTTCGCCCACTCGAGGTGCCCGGTGGGGACGAAGCCGTCGCCGCCGAGCGCGTGGTAGGCGTGGACGGCGGTGTGGTTCAGCGCGAAGTAGGCCTCGGGATCCTTGTCGTTGGCGTTGACCCAGGCGAATGACGTGCCGGTGGTGCCCGCGCCGGGGAAGCGCCCCTCCAGCACGGTCACCCGGGCGCCACGGCGGGTCAGCCCGGCGGCGACGGCCGCGCCGACGATGCCGGCACCGATCACCAAGACTCGCATGCTCGCGACGGTAGCGAAGTCGGTCCACCAGGTGAGGGAGCGGCTCCGTCCCTGTCGGGTTCTTCACCATCACTTGGACAGAAAAGTTGAGTGTTCAAATAAATCGCGTACTCTAGGGAGGTAAGTTGAGCGTTCAATCACTTGGAGGGTCGCCATGTCCGGACGGATGCCGGTGATCTATCTCAGCCACGGGGCACCGCCCCTGGCGGACGACGCGACCTGGCCCGGCCAGCTCGCCGCCTGGTCGGCCGGCCTGCCCCGTCCGAAGGCCATCCTCGTCGTGTCGGCGCACTGGGAGTCGGCCCCGCTCGCCGTCGGCGCCACCCGCACGGTCCCGCTGACGTACGACTTCTGGGGCTTCCCCGAGCACTACTACCAGGTCACCTACCCCGCGCCGGGCGCACCCGAGCTGGCGGGCAAGGTCCGCAAGCTGGTGGGCGGCCCGGTCCACGAGGACCCGGAGCGCGGCCTGGACCACGGCGCGTACGTCCCGCTGGTCGAGATGTACCCCGACGCCGACATCCCGGTCCTGCAGATCTCCATGCCGACCCTGGACCCGGAGCGGCTCCTCGCCCTCGGCCGCCGCCTCGCGCCGCTGCGCGACGAGGGCGTGCTGATCGTCGGCAGCGGCTTCTTCACCCACAACCTGCGCGCCCTCTCCATGGACCCGAACCCGGAGAACGCGCCGGGCTGGTCGAAGGAGTTCGACGCCTGGGGCCGGGAGACGCTCGCCGCCGGCGACCTCGACGCACTGCTGGACTTCGAGCACCGGGCCCCGGCCGGCCGCCTCGCCCACCCGCGTACGGAGCACTTCGCGCCGCTGTTCGTCGCCCTCGGCGCCGGGGAGGCTGAGCTCGGCACCCAGCGCAGCGTCATCGACGGCTTCTGGCTCGGCATGGCCAAACGCTCCATCCAGCTGGGCTGATCGGGCCGGCAGCGAGCTCTCCAAGCAACCCGCCGACGGGAACCGCCTCGTGCGACGGCTCGGCAGGGCCCTCAGCGCCGACCGACCGCGTGGTTGGCCTGGATCACGCCCTCCGGGTCGTACGCCGTCTTGAGCTCGGTGAGCCGCCGGTAGGTCTCCGGCGCGAACCCCGTCCGCACCTCGTCCTCGCCGAGCGGGCCGTAACTGAAGTTGAGGGACCGGCCGAGGGCCTCGCCGGCGAACGGCGCGAGGATGTCGTGGTGCAGGGCGCGGACCTTGTCCTCCTCGCCCGGCTCCACCGGCGACAGGATGTTGAGCAGGTAGGCGGCCTCTCGGTGCCCGACGGCGTTCGAGACCCGGGGCGGCCGCGAGAGCGCGCCGCCGAGGTGCCGGAGCCCGACCACGCACATCACCGGGGCCGCCGGGCCCGCCGTCTGCGGCAGCGTCGCGAGCGCGGCCGGGTCGAGCGCGCGCAGCAGACGGTTCTGTGACCGGTAGGCGTGGGGCCGGTCGGGTTCGTCGAAGACCGTGCCGGACTCGGTGTAGGGCAGGACCCGCAGCGTGTCCTTCAGACGCGGGCCGAGGGCGCGCAGCGGCGCCGCCAGCTCCCGTCCGTCCGCCTCGGAGCCCAGGTAGGCGACCTGGATGTGCGCGACATGCCGGCCGCGCAGCGCCTCCGGCAGCATCGGCAGGTCGGGGTAGGACAGCACGGTCACGCCCGAGGTCAGCTCCTCCGGCGCCGTCTCCGTCCACCGCCGCCAGGCCTCCAGGACGTCCGGTACCTCCGCGACGTCGAAGTACAGGCCGCCGCCGAAGATCGTGCTCACCGGCAGCAGATCGACCTCCATGCCCGTGACCACGCCGAAGCCGCCGCCGCCACCGCGCAGCGCCCAGAACAGGTCCGGCTCGGACTCCGCGGTGACCTCCCGCAGCCGCCCGTCGGCGGTGACGATCTCGAACCGGCGCACGTGGTCGGCGGCGAAGCCGTGGCGGCGCGCCATCAGGCCCACGCCCCCGCCCAGGGTGTAGGAGACGGCCCCGACGCCGGGGAAGCTCCCGGACAGCGGCGCCAGCCCGTACGGGGCGGCCGCCTCGACGACGTGACGCCAGGTCGCGCCGGCCTCGACCCAGGCCGTACGCGCCTCGGGATCCACCCGGACCCCGGACATCCGGCGTGTGTTGATCAGTACGCCGTCCTCCAGCGTGCGGCCCAGTCCATGCCCGCTGGCCTGCACCGTCACACGCACGCCGCGCGCGGCGGCGAACGCGACGCCGGCCCGTACGTCCTCTGGGCCGGCCGCTCCCACGATCACCGCGGGCCGGTGGGGGTTCAGCCGCTGGAACCCGAGGCGCTCGTCGTCGTAGCCGTCGGCCTCCGGCAGGTACACCTGGCCGGTGAGGCGGTCGATGTCCAGATCCCTCGCTGTCTCGCTCATGGCGAGCACGTTAGAGGCCCTTCCGGACACATCTTGTCCGGAAGGGATGGGAATCTGGATCCATGAGCGAGACCCGCAAGGACCTGCCCGGCCGGCTGCTGCGTCTGCTGTCCCTCCTGCAGGGCAGACGGGAGTGGTCCGGCGCCGAGCTCGCGGAGCGGCTGGGCGTCACCGACCGCACGCTGCGCCGCGACATCGGGCGGCTGCGCGCGCTCGACTACCCGGTGGAGAGCACGACCGGCACGGCCGGTGGCTACCGGCTGATCTCGGGACGTAACCTCCCGCCCCTGCTGCTGGACGACGACGAGGCGATCGCGGTCGCGCTCGGCCTGGCGACGGCCGCGGGCGGCGGCGTGGCCGGCCTCGAGGAGAGCTCCATGCGGGCGCTCGCCAAGCTGGAGCAGGTCCTGCCGGCCCGGCTGCGGCCCCGCCTGGCCGCGCTGAGCGATGCCACCGTCGCCGTTCCCCGCCCTGACGCGCCCCGCGCCGATCCCGCCGTCCTGGCGGTGATCGCCGGGTGCCGCCGCGACCACGAGATGCTCTCCTTCGACTACCGGAACCGGGCCGACCAGGTCGGCGCCCGCCGCGTCGAGCCGCACCACCTGGTCACTCTCCAGGGACGGTGGTATTTGATCGCGTACGACCCGGAGCGGGCGGACTGGCGGACCTTCCGGGTGGACCGGATGGAGCGCCCCACACCCGCCCATCGCCGCTTCGCGCCGCGTGACCTGCCCGCGCCGGATCCGGCCGCCCACCTCGCCCGCGTCTTCGCCGCCGCGTCATACCGCCATACCGCGCGGATGACCGTCCGGCTGTCCGCCGACGCCGTACGGGCCGGGGTGTTCGCGTCGATCCCCGGGGAGGTCGAGGACCGGGGCGCCGACGGGTGTGCGATCCGGCTGAGCGCGGAGTCCGCCGACCTCGTCGTGCAGTACGTCGCCGCGATCGCGGCCCTCGGCGCCGAGTTCACCCTCGACGCCGCTCCGGAGATCGCCGAGCGGGTTCGGGTGCTCGGCCGCCGGCTCGAGGAAGAGTCAACATCTTCTCTCTCCTGAACCGAGATTTTGCCCATTGACGGAATCTGTGGGTGCGCTCGGCGAGCCTCGGTCACGACGGCGTTTTGCGCCGGTCAGGACACCTTCGATAGCCACCGATAGAACGAGCCTATAGGGCCCTAGTTTGGGGACATATTACCTGCGCGTAGTGTTATATGCCGATTCGCGAGGGATGATGGCCATTGGCGACCCCTGGCTAATGAATCAAGGGCTGTCATGTTTTAGGGCTCTATGCCATTCCGATACAAAGGAGGCTCAACTGTGGTGAGGAAAGCGTCCGTGTGCGGCCTTGCGGCCGCCGCTGTGGCGAGCGGCCTCCTCATGGCCTCGCCTGTACACGCCCAGAGCCGTACCGCGATCCCGACCGGCGCCGTGGCCGCCGCTGCGGGGAACCTCGTCTCCGCCGTTCCCGCAAGCGACGGCGAAGGGCGTCGCGGGCGTAACGTGACCAGCGTCGGCGGCGTCGGCAACGTCACCGGCAGCGCGGGCGCCCGAGGCGGCGTGTCCCGCAGCAGAATCACGAGCAGCGGCAACGTCGTCCGCACGCGCGTCGGAATGAGAGAACGGCCGCGCGTCAGGGTGGTAGAGCGCCCACGCTTCATCAGGGTGCCGGAGCGCGTCAGGGTCGTAGAGCGCCCGCGCTTCATCAGAGAACCGGAGCGCCCGTTCTTCCCGGGTGAGCGGCCCGGAACGAACATCAGCAACCGCAACGAGAACATCACGAGCGTCGGTGGCGTCGGCAACATCACCGGCAGCGAACGCGCCCGGGGCGGCGTGACCGGCAGTACGGTCACGGGCAGCGGGAACGTCAGCGGCTCGCGCATCGGAATGGGGGAGCAGCCGCGCTTCAGGATGGAAGAGCCTCGCCAACCTCTCCGTGAGCCCGGACGGGCCGTCACCAGCGTCGGCGGCGTCGGCAACGTCACCGGCAGCGCGGGCGCCCAGGGCGGTGTCCGGGAAAGCACCATCCGGGGCAGCGGCAACGTCTCGGAAAGCCAGATCGGGACCGAGCGTTCTCGCGGCGGCGAAGAGACGACGAGCGTGGGCGGCGTCGGCAACGTGACCGGTAGCCCCGGCGCGACCGGCGGCGTCTCCGGCAGCACCGTCGAGAACAGCGGCAACGTCTCCGGCAGCACGATTGAGTGACCGACCGTAGGAGATGAGAGACGACGATTCGAGGGCACAGGCCATGCCTGTGCCCTCGGCGTCGAGTCGCCTACAGGTGTCGGCTATGAAAAGGGCGATTTAAAGTTACGTTACTGGTTTATTGTGTTATCTCCAGCTTATCCAGCAATAATGGCTTATGTGTAGGCCTCCCGCCGACGCGGCCCAAGAGGGTCGCCACCTCAGAACGTTATGCGCTTTTGGTAAAGAGGAGGCTCAACGTGTTGAGGAGAACTTGGGTCGCATCCGGCCTCGCGACCGCCGCCACGGCGAGCGCGCTCACGCTGGCGTCGCCGGCGACGGCGTCGCAGAGCGCGACGGTGGCGTCCGCCCACAGCCAGATCGTGGCGATGGCCCAGGGCGGTGTCGGTAACGCGATCGCGTACGACCACCATCGGCGCCACTACCGGCACTACCGGCATCACCGTCCGTATCGGCATCGGCATTACCGGCACTACCGGCATTTCCGCTACCCGCATCACCGGCATCACGTCCGGGCGTTCTTCCCGCGTGAGCGGGTGAGTGAGCCGCTCCTCCCGCGTGAGCGCGTGAGTGAGCCGCTCCTCCCGCGTGAGACCGGCACGAACATCAGCAACCGCAACAGCAACGTCACGAGTGTCGGCGGCGTCGGCAACGTGACCGGCAGCCCAGGCAGCGTCGGCGGCGTGACCGGCAGCAACGTCACCGGCAGCGGCAACGTGACGGGCAGCGACATCGGTTGAGTCGAGCACTTGCCGATGCGACAGGGCCGCCGATCCGATCGGCGGCCCTCTTGATCGCTGCGGGCCCGGCGAGGGGGAACTGATCATCGCGGCGCGGCGTCCAACTCGGGCCACGGGGAACGCCGTCGATTCGTGAACGGGAGCCGGGATGACCGTACGCCGTCCGGGACGTCCGGAGGACCTGCCGTCCGCCGAGATCATCTGGGCGCGCTGGGCGGCACTGGCAGCGGTCCTGTCCACCCCGGGAGCGGGTCGGCCCGGCTACCGCCTGGACGACGACGGGCTGCACCTGGACACCGTCGGCAGCACCTGGGCGGCGATGACGCGGCGGGGCGAGGGGCGGGCCGTGCTGTTCGGCGAGGACCAGGCGGGCGGGACCAAGTGGCATGAACCACCGGTCGACGTGCTCGCCGGGGCCCCCGACTGGCTGCCGTACGAGCGGCTGGAGGACCACCTCGAGGCCGGCGAGCTCGGCTTCGTCTACTGGTACGACGACGCGACGTGGCGCCGGGCGCCGTATCCGGCCGGCCTGGAGGACGACGGCATCGGCGCCACGTTGGGCCGGTTCGCCGTCCGCTCGGACACCGCGTGGGAGATGGAGAGCCGGCTGCGCGAGCGGATCCCCCATACGAACGCGCCGTTTCAGGCCGCCTGCGCCCGCCTCCTGACGTACGCCGAGCGCCAGGCGGTGACCGCCGGGATCGTACGCGGGTTCGCCGAGCAGATCGGCTGGCCGGACGTCGACGTCACCGCGATCAGTACGGCCGCGCGCCGTGCCGGCCTGACGCGTCCCGCCGGCTGAGCCCGGCCGGGCCGAAGCCGACCGGATGCGCTTTCTGGCCATTTTCGGCCTACTTTTAGGCCCGTCCTCATCGGGTGTCCTACTGTCAGGCGCGTGATCCCTCGACCACTGCATCTGGCCAACGAGGCGCTGGCGTTTCTTCTGGAGCTCATGGCGCTCGCCGTCCTCGCCTGGTGGGGTGTGCGGGCCGGCGATGGAGTCCTGCTGAAGGCGGTGCTGGGTATCGGGGCACCGGCCGCGGCCGCGGTCATCTGGGGGATGTTCGCCGCGCCGAAGGCCCGGGTGAGGTTGCCGCTCCCCGGCGTGCTGCTCGTCAAGGCGCTGGTGTTCGGCGTGGCCGCCCTCGCGCTGTACGGCCTGGACCACTCCGGCCTGGCTCTGGGGTTCGCCGTCATCGCCATCGCCAACACGGCGATCGCGACCCTCGACCGGAACGCCCTGATCCGGAACCGCCCTCGACCCTGACGGGCGGGTCCGTCCGCCCCGGACTCGCCGGAGCGGACGGACGCCCCGTGTCACATCGAGGCGAGGAGCTTCCTCATCGCCTCGATCTCCGCGGACTGGGAGGTGACGATCGAGGAGGCGAGGGCCTTGGCGTCGGCGGACGATCCGCTCGCCTGCTCGGCCTTGGCCATGGTGACCGCGCCCTGGTGATGCTGGATCATCATCTGCAGGAACGCCTTGTCGAACGGCTTGCCGGACAGCGTTCCCAGCTTCTTCATGTCCTTGTCGGACATCATGCCGGAGCCGTGGTCCATGCCCATGTCACCGGACGAGGGGGACGCGCCCCAGGACCGCAGCCAGCCGGTCATCTTCTCGATCTCCGGCTGCTGCGCTCCTTCGATCTGACCGGCGAGCTTCTTGACCTTGGGCGAGGACGCCTTGGCGGCGGCCTGCTTCGCCATCGTGAGCGCCTGCCGGTGGTGCGGGATCATCATCTGCGCGAACATCACGTCCTGGGCGTTGTGCCCGGACGCCGACGGCGCGGAGCTCGCACCCATCGAGTGAGCCGGCATCGAGTGGCCGCTCATGGAGTGCCCGGAGTCGCCGTCCCCACCGCCGCAGGCGGCGAGGGTGAACGCGGCGACCGGGACGACGATCAGGGAGAAAGCGCGCTTCATCGGTATGTCTACCTTCCGTACCAGGATGTGGTGAAGAGACGTCGTGGCTCGGTGAGAGCCAGGACGTCTGTCACAGCCGGAGTACGGAGAGTTGGAAGATCGACGGTGTGGGCGGCGGGCGCCCGCCGTGCCGGCGGCGCAGCCGGGCCCGTCGACGGCTTGGGGCGCGCCGAAAGGCGGACCGCCCGATGAGGACGGTCAGCAGGATCAGAAGGGACGCGACGAGCAGCAGGCCCAGGCAGGTGCGCCCGCCGGGGTGGTGAGGCGTCGGTGAGAGGGGTGCGCGCGGTCCGGTGCCCGCCCTTTCATGGACGGGCTCGGCGGCCTGGTGGGACGTCATGGAGCCGTCCGGCCCGCTCGCCATGGACATCAGCGGCAGGCCGTGGGAGTCCATCGGACCGTCCGACGCCTGCAGCCCGTGCATGGCGAACAGCCCGGCCACGACCAGTCCCATGAGCAGCAGGCGGCACAGAGACGCCCGTCGGACGCCTCCCCACCTCCTGACACCGCTCATGTCCGCCGAGCCTACCTCCGGTCAACCGTCGTCATCGCCGGTACTGGTGCGAAGCTCCTCGGTCGCCTCCTGGTACGCCCGCGCCGCCCTGCGGAAGTAGTCGAAGAGCGTCGCGACCTCGTCGGGGGAGTACCCGGCGAGGATCTCGCCGACCTTCCGTCGCGCCGGATCCACGGCCTCGTCCACTCCGATCGGCCGCAAGACGTGCTCGATCACGACCTTCCGGCGGTCGGCGGGGTCGGGGACCCGCCGTACGTGACCGGCGCGTTCGAGTCGGTCGATGAGCCGTGTCGTCGCTCCGGTCGTGAGCCCGGTGTGCGCGGCGAGCAGGCCGGAGGTCATGGGGCCGGACAGCTGGAGGACGTTGATCGCGTACAGGTCGGTGGCGCCGAGGCCCACCGCCGCCGCACTGGCCTGTCCGTGCAGCACGACCGCGCTGAGGTACCTCCGGTAGACCTCGTGAGCGTCCTCGGGCATTGACCGCATCGAAAATCTTCCTTAAGTTGATATCTGCACAGACGCAGATGCTCTTCAGTGTAGACGTATGGAGGATCGGACATGGCGAACGACGGTCGTTTCGTGTGGCATGAGCTGCGAGTTCCCGACCCCGCCGCGGCGGGCCGGTTCTACGGGGAGCTGCTCGGATGGTCGGCCGATGCGGTGCCGACCGGCGTGACCTTTCGCGCGTCGGGTGTCCCGATCGGCGGGGCGAGCGACGTCAAACCCGGCATTCCGAGCCACTGGACCCCCTTCGTCGCGGTCGCGGACGTCGACGCCGTCGCCCGGGGCGCTGCGGCGACCGGCGGCATCGTGACCAGCGGCGAGCCCGCGGACGTTCCCGGCGTCGGCCGTCTCGCGCCCATTCTCGACCCGCATAAGGCGATCTTCGCAGTGCTGCACCCGCTCACCGAACCGGTGCCGTCCCGGGAGGTGGGCGCCTTCGTCTGGGCCCGGCTGCGCACCCCGGACGTCAAGTCCTCCGCCCGGTTCTACGAGCAGGTGATCGGCTGGTCCGCGACGCTCTCGCCCGAGGGCGACGCGGCCGTCTTCGACCTCGCCGACGGGACGCGGGTCGCGGAGGTGCTGCCCGCCACGCCGGAGGACCCGTTCGGGTGGCTGCCCTTCGTCCGGGTCGGGGATCTCGAGGAGAGCCGGGACCGCGCGGCGGCCCTCGGCGCGGTGGTTCCCGGAACGCCGGTGGAGGTGTCGGGCGGCCGGGGCCGTTTCTCGATCATCCGGGATCCCCAGGGAGCGGCGATCGCCCTGCTCGAGTCCTACTGATACGGTCTCCGCCGGGTCACCGCCCCGCCGAGAGGGGTCCTGCGGGCCGCGCCGGTGATACCTACGTCTCGACTACCTACATGGAATACGTACCCATACGGGTGTTTTCCCCGTCCCCAATCCCGGGACGACCGAGCATGCTCGTGGTCATAGCCGATTTCGAATGGCGACGACCGAAGGTACGAGACGATGTGTCAGCACCAACCACAGTGTCCGCCCGCGGACCGTACGGTCCGCGACGCGACGCGCCTCGTCAGCCTCCGCCCGAGGCGGGATGGGATGCTGCCCACCCGCGAGAGGCGGGCACCATGAATCGGCTCATCGAGTTCACCGGTCCCCTCATGAGCGAGCAGCAGTCGAATGGCCATCGCGCACCGAGGTGCACATGGCAGACGTTCGACGCCGCCGTCCCCCATGACGAGCTCGCCGTTCCCCCTGCCGAGTCGGGGAGCGGCCAGGACGCCGCCGTCTCCTGGCCGCTTCCGCCATCGCCCTCCTCTGTGCGCCTCGCCCGCCGGCTCGCCGGCGAGCAGCTGGAGCACTGGAGGCTCGGCGATCAGCGTGACGTCGCCGAACTCCTCGTCAGCGAACTCGTCACCAACGCCGTACGCCACGCGGAGGGTCAGATCGATCTGACCGTACGCGTGCGGGACGGCGCGGTGCGGTTCGAAGTGCACGACGAGGACGCCGCGTCGGCCCCTCGCATCCGCCGTGTCGGCAAGGGTGAGGAGGGCGGACGCGGGCTCCATCTGGTCGCTCTGCTGTCCAGTGGCTGGGGAACGACCCGTACGGAGCACGGAAAGGTCGTCTGGTTCGAACTCCGGACGAGCGGACCATCTCAGGACGACAACGCCGACATGTGAGGGAGGTGGCAGTAAATACCGACAGCGATACCCGTTTGATGCCTCGCAAAGGGTCCGGGGGCCGGAGGCGGGCCCCCTCGCCAGGACGCTGCCGCCCCCGGACCTGCCCACATGGCACGCGAGCCGATCGGGACATGATCTCCCCCTGAGAGCTTGAGACTTTCCAAACCCCCCACATAGACGTCGAGACCGGTATGTCCCCCGTATGCCGGTCTCGGCGTCTTTCTGGGTGAGACCTCTTTCTGGATGAGACCTCGCGGCCTCAGAAGGCCGCTGCCGCGATGGCCGGCTCCTCCTCCAGCGCGAAGGCGATCGCGTGGTCGAGCCCCAGCCGTGCGCCGCTCCGGAAGGCGTCCGCGAACGCCCGGCCGCCCAGCACCTGGCGCGTACGCGCGACGCAGTTCCGATGCGACTCCTCGCTGTAGCGGACCACCATCGGGGAGGCGTGCACGGCCTGCCAGACGGAGTCGGCGGCGCCCAGCAGCCGAACGGCACGAAGATGGTCACCGCGCGCGCAGGCGGTCCACCCCATCACCTCCAGGAACTGCACCAGCCCCCAGCGGTCGTTGATGACGGTCCACGGGATGGCCACCTGGCGCATCATCGCCTCCGTGTGGCGCCAGTCGCCCTGGATCCAGGCCGCGATCGCCACGCCGAACTGCGCGTACGCCCGGAACAGCGGGGCGTTGCGCTCATTGCACAGCGCGATGAGCTGCTCACCGAGGACGGCCGCCTCGTGCGGGGCCGTGGCCGAGCAGTACACCGAGGCGAGGTACAGGTTGAGGGCGAGGGCGTCGAGGTCGCCGAGCGCTCGGTGCCGGTTCCGTGCCTCTTCCAGCAGCGCGTAGCCCTCCTTGGGATCACCGGCGGAGCACGCGACGACCCCGGCGATCTGGAGGGCGAAGGCGAGGGACGACTCGTCGCGCGACTGCTCCGCGAGCGCGCGGCACTCGGCGACCCAGGTGCGGGCGCTGGCGACGTCGCCCTGGTAGAGGGCGAGCAGGGCGTCGGCCCACAGCGCGGTGAACCGCGCCGGATCGCCCTCGGAGGTCAGGGCGAGGCCGCGATCCAGCCAGTGCCGTCCCTCGGTGATGGTGCCGGTGATCACCCAGTACGACCACATCGCGGAGGCGATGTCGAGCCCGGCCACGGGGTCATGCGCCCGTGTGAAGCACGAGTCCAGGGCGATGCGCAGGTTGGCGATCTCGGTCTGCAGCAGCCAGTACCGGTACACCTGATCGGGCACGATGCGGTCGATCCGGTTCGCGTCGGCCAAGCGCCGGTAGTGGGCGCAGCGCGCGTGGCAGAGCGTGGTCTCCTCCGCAGGCGTCAGGTGCTCGCGGCCGTACGCGCGGATGCTCTCCAGCATCCGGTAGCGCGTCGTGGTGCGGACCTGCTGGGTGGTGAGCACTGATTTGTCCACCAGGCCGGAGATCAGGTCGAAGATCTCATCACGCGCGATCCCGTCGCCGGAGCAGATCTCTTCGGCGGTGTCGAGGTCGACGCCGCCGGGGAAGGTGGCGAGGCGGGCCCAGAGGTGTTGTTCGGCGGGGGAGCACAGGTCGTGGCTCCAGTCCATGGTGGCGCGGAGGGTTTGGTGGCGGGGGAGGGCGGTGGTGCTGCCGCCGGTGAGGGTGGTGAAGC